>NZ_CEXZHP010000354.1:0-1001 GCF_982775275.1 Nitrosophilus sp. | reverse complement strand
CGAAGGTACAGATACGCCGCGTACAGGAACCACATCGCCAGCGAGACAGGGACCTTCGGGTCGCCGTGGGACAGCAGCTCGCGTCCGGTCGAGAGCAGCCAGGCGACGCCCGTGAGGAGCCCCAGAGTCAGCAACGGGAAGCCGAATACGACGAAGCGAAAGCGGAAGAGATCACCCCGAAAATCAATCTCATCGGACCGCTCACCTTTCTCGCCCTGGGCCGGAGCGTCGATATCCGGTTCGACCGTTTCACGCACTTCGACGCGATACTGCGGACCTACGGGCAGATCCTCGAAACCCTCGCCGGACTCGACGAAACGGTCACGGTCCAGATCGACGAGCCGATCCTCGTCACCGGCCCGGATTCGCGGATGCTCAGCCTGCTGCGTATCGCCTACGACCGGCTCGCCGCGACGGCGGAGAACCTGACCCTTTATGTCGCCACCTATTTCGAACACGCCTGTGAAGCGGCGGAAGTACTCGCCCACACACCCGTCGACGGTATGGCGCTCGACTTCGTCCACGGTCCCCGCAACCTCGACGCGCTCGATGCCCTCGCACGTTCCGGAAAAACGCTCATCGCCGGTGTCGTCGACGGCCGGAACGTCTGGAAGAACGACATCGATGCCACCGTTTCGCTGCTCGAAACGATCCGGGAACGTTTCCCCGCGGAGAACATCCTCGTCTCGACCTCCTGTTCGCTGCTGCACGTCCCCTACAGCCTCGAAGCCGAAACGGCGCTCGATCCCGAAGTCCGCGACTGGCTCGCTTTCGCGAACGAAAAGCTCGCCGAGGTCTCTCTCGCGGCGGCCTGCTTCGGTGGACGATCCCTGAACGGGACGCAACGCGCGGCACGCGACGCCAACCGCGACGCCCTGCGTTCACGGCGGCATTCGGAACGCACCTGCGATCACACCGTCCGTTCACGGGCCGCCGAACGGACGGACGCTTCGAGGGAACTGCCGTACGAAGAGCGGATCGTACGCCAGCACGAAGCCCTC
>NZ_CEXZHP010000353.1:0-1002 GCF_982775275.1 Nitrosophilus sp. | reverse complement strand
CGCCTTTGTAAGGAGCGTCAAGAACATTCTGTTGTTGTTGCTGCTGACCAAGACCCACGGCAGCCATTGAAGCTGCGCCAGTACCTTGTGCTTGTAGAGCTCCCTGTGTATTAGCGAAGTCCATCTGTTGTCTCTGCATGTCAATCTGTCCGAACTTAGCAGCTAAATCATTTGCAATAGATTGGTTGTTCAGCATCTGACGAGAACCGCCAAGACCACCAGCACGACCTGCGCCTGCAGCGTTAAGGTTAAGTGCTTGTAAAGCTTGTTGTTGAGCGCCTTGTCTCATGCCAGAAAGATCAGTTTGTCCTGCCATTCCAGCAAGTTGTCCTTCAAGTCCAGTCTGAATACCAGCGGCACCTAAGCCAGCTTGTTGAGCACCCAGTTGTGTTTGATTAAATCCTGCGGTCTGTCCTAGTTGACCAGCGTCATATAGACCCTGTAGTTCCTCCAATATGGAGCCAGCTTGATCTTGAAACTGCGGAGCGTATCCGCTAATTGTAGTAGTAGTTGTTGAGGCCATGCCTTCTTCTCCTATATCTTTAATGCCGCTTTAAGCGACTTCCGCATTGTAGTGTACCGTTCGGTCCACCCTGCTTTCTCTAATTGTTTTACAAAGCCCCTGCGTCCTGTCAGTTCTAGACAGTCCACTTCAGGATGCTTCTTCATTTCTTCTTCAAATATCTTGGACCATTCTGCAATGTCTCCATCAGTATCTCCAGCCAATGTCATGATATGCATAGCTGTGAAGTTGTGATACTGTAAGTATTTAGTTGTGCCAAAGGCGACTGGGCAATTGTCCTTTAGGATCTCCCATATCTGAAACATAGCAGGTTCCGTAATAACGCTTTGCATTATTTGAACCGCTGTCCACTCGCCGCTGCTGTACTTAAGAGCCCCGTGTATATGCTCCTTGAACTCCGTGTAGCGTTCAAGTGCTTCCTCTACTGGAAGCCTTCTTATTTCATAAGACATTAATAGCGGCAACGGAGTTTATTAATG
>NZ_CEXZHP010000352.1:0-1006 GCF_982775275.1 Nitrosophilus sp. | reverse complement strand
AAATAAGAAAGTCAAATATCCACAGAGGAGTGGTAAGCGTTTATACATTATTAAGGAGAGATTAAGGGGTTTCTGATTAAGTCCAATAATTTTATGGGATTATTCAGAGGTCCCTTAACCAAATACATCTAACTGGCGAGCGGTGATTTTTTCGAAGGATGTGTCAAGAAAATATAGAATACTATTTGCAACAGGTGCAAGTTGTTTATCAACATAATGTTGGTAATCAGGTACAGCGCTTAGATTTTCTATGGGTTCAGGGCCATTCAGGGTAATAAGGTACTCAATTTTTCGTCCTGGGTTCTTCATTTTTTTGGCGGCTTTTACCTGCGGGGGCTGGGTGCTGGTATAGCTTGCTAATGGTCGCCTGAGTCGTTTGGTATAGGTTAACTCGTCATTCAATTTTCCCTGCATTAAGGCGTCATGCGTTTCCAGTATAAATTCCTTATAAGGCTTATTGTTGAATATTCGTTGATAGAGCTCTTGCTGAAAATTACGCGCCAGTGGTGTCCAGTCGGTGCGCACCGTCTCCAAACCTTTAAAAATCATTTGAAGTTCACCTTTTTTATTAACCATTCCCGCATAGCGTTTTTTACTGCCTTTTTCAGCGCCGCGAATAGTTGGCATTAAGAAACGCAAATAATGTGTTTCAAACTCAATTTCAAGATTAGATTGCAGATTGAATTCTTCTTGCAAATAAGATTGCCACCAGTGATTGAGGTGATCTTGTAACTGTTTGCCTATTTGCTGGCAGTCTTGCTCATTTTTGTTTTCACCCAATAAAACAAATACCGAATCGGTATCGCCATAAATGACTGGATAACCTTGCTCTTCAATGATTTCTTTACTGGTTTGAATAATCTGATGACCGCGCCGGGTAATGCTACTTGCTAGTTGAGGGTTAAAAAAACGACAGCCAGAGGAACCCAGTACACCATAAAATGAATTCATGATGATTTTTATGGCTTGTGATAAAGCTTTGTTCTTTTCCTGTTTTGCCTGATCA
>NZ_CEXZHP010000351.1:0-1008 GCF_982775275.1 Nitrosophilus sp. | reverse complement strand
GAAATGGATAAAGAGATAGAGGTATTACGTTCTATTATAAGAATGCAACTACCCATAATAGGGGAAGATGATGAGAACTTACAGGATATCTAATACATATCATAAAGTCTTCGACGACAAGGAAGAGCTGCCGTCAGGGATAGATGTTATTCCTGAATGGCGAAATGCCAATATAGGTGATTGGGTGGAAGCGGATGATGGGTGTATTATTAAGCTGAATGGTAAGGAAGTCATCCGGCATAACATGCCCGAGGGGGAGGCGTTATCAGAAACATGGGCGACCCAACGCGTCAGTGGGTGGCGTGAAAAGAACGCCCTTCCTTTGCCGGTAGCGCCTCGGTTTTTACAAGTCGGCGTCAATCGTATTATGGTGCGGGTTCATCAGGCCGACCCCCAAAGCGCTGACCTGATCTTTGATCTGTCCGTCCGCGCTAAGTAGTTTTGAATGAGCGGAACCTCTTGACACGCAAGGCCGTAATCTATAGAAGCGCGGATTAATTCATGGGTCACTGTGTCTGCAGGGCTCTCTTTTTCTTCACTCCACCGGCGGCGAGTAGAAAAATATATCATTCGCCGGTCAGGAAAAATCAATGAAGAACGAAAACGACCCGAGCGGCGTCTTCGGACTGCTGCTGCCGGAAATCGGCCGCGCTGTATCCGAGGCGGGCTACACGACCCCATCACCCATTCAAGAACAAACCATCCCCTCGCTGATCGAGGAGCGCGACATGATTGGCTGCGCGCAAACAGGAACCGGCAAAACTGCCGCGTTCACGCTGCCCATCCTCCACTATCTGGGCACGAACAAGAAGCGTCCCGCATCCGGCAAGCCGCGGGTGCTGGTGCTGGCGCCGGGACACACCCGGGCCAAGCCGGTGGCCTGCGAGGCCGAACTGGTCGGCGGGCCGATGGCGTCGGGCCGGGTCGGCGACCTGCTCATCGAAAACTCCCGCGTCCGCTTCATCGTCAGGACGGGCGCGCAGGGATACTTCCTGCTGGGCCAGACGT
>NZ_CEXZHP010000350.1:0-1009 GCF_982775275.1 Nitrosophilus sp. | reverse complement strand
TTTTAGGATCGCGCGGTAGTCCTTGTCGCCGTAGCTGTTGTAGACCAGCACGACCTTCCGCCCGGCGAGCGTCCGGGCGATCGCCTTCGCCGCCAGGACGTTGTGCCCCACGTCGAGGAGGACGTTGGGTGCGATGCGCGTCAGCCGCCCGAACAGCGGCGCGCTGAACGCCGCCTCCCCGTAAGGGATGCCGAGACGTTCGAGCGCGGCGGCCGCCAGCGTCAAATTCTGCCGCAGATATTCCGGCAGACCGGACTTCGCGGCGATTTTTCGAACGCGTATTATACCATCTTCGCCCAACAGGGCCTCGGCACGGTACAGCCGCGCACCCTTTTCAGCGGCGACGGCCTCCGCGATCCCGTAAACCTCTTCGTGCGGCTGAAAGCCGATAACCGTCTCCGGGGCCATCGCCCGCAGCTTCGTCCCGGCGATCCCCCCGATCGTGTCGCCGAGGAAGGCCTGGTGGTCGTGATCGATCGGCGTGACGAGTGAAAGCCGCTTGTCGAAGACGGCCGTCGCGTCGTGCTCGCCGCCGAGTCCCGCTTCGACGACGGCGTAATCGCAGCCCTCGAACGCCGCCGCCGCCATCAGGGTCGTGAATTCGAAATAGCTCAGGGCCTCCGCCGTAGCGGCGTCGAGCCACCCCATCACGGTCTCGAACGCCGCCTGCAGCTGCGCATCGTCCGCATCACTGCCATCGATCCAGATGCGCTCGTTGAACCGGAGGATATGCGGCGAGGTATAGTGCCCGACACGGTACCCCGCCGCCCGCAGCGCCGAAGCCAGGAACCGCCCCGTCGTCCCCTTCCCGTTGGTCCCCACCAGGTGAATCACCGGCGGCATCTTCACCCTGTCCCGGACCGCCGCCCACGCCCGCGGCATCCGCCCATAATCGATCTCGTCGTAATAGAGAGGCTTGGCATCCAGAAAGTCGAGATAGTTCGGTTGTGGACTCAAAACAGACATCGTGCAGGACAACGCATCATCCCCACCCCTAAAATTTTTCACT
>NZ_CEXZHP010000349.1:0-1015 GCF_982775275.1 Nitrosophilus sp. | reverse complement strand
TTTACGATTCCATATTGATGCCCAAACCTCTGAGCCATCATTATTAAACTCAAAGTGTACCGCCGCATAACCTTCTTTCTCGGTTAGGCGAATAGTCTTGACAATTTCGCGCGTTTTCTTTGATATAACCTGAACAGACTGTTGCACTTCTGGTTCTGGGTGCTTAGTCTGGTCAGCCCAAACATAGTCTGACTTTGGATGGGTACGCAAGAACACACCCGGGCCATCTGTTTCGACTTCGTAACAGATTTTCCAGGCATTATCTGGATGACCTTTTGGATCATTGCCCCAAACCGTCACTTTACCCACACCGAGGTGAGTGGTTCCACCTACTGGACCACATTTCGGGTCAACCCAGTTAGCACCAGGACCCGGGTGTGGTTTTTTATCCACATCAATCATGGCTTCCAGCTTCTGGGTCACACTATCAATAACAACCATCTTGTTTGATGCGTTTGCAGCAATCTGGAAGTAACGGCCGGTAGGATCAAAGAATCCATCATGCAGGTATTTGGCTGAATTTATTTCCGTGATTTTCAGGTTATCAAGATCAGAATAATCAACCTGCCACATTTGACCCAGCTCTTTTGCAGCAACCAACCAGGTTGGCGCCAGAGGGGTATCGTAGATAGCGGCTACACGTGACTCATTAACAAATTTGCCATCCACGTTAACACCACGTGTTGAAACCACTTTTAAAGGCATCATGGTCTTGGCATCAAGAATAACGAAATGAGGCGGCCAGTAACCACCACCGATAACGTATTTACCGTCACCCGATACGGCAACATCACGTGCATCATAAGCAACCTGGACATTGGCAACTTTCATTTTTTCAGGCGTCTGCCAAAGGTCGATTTTAGTCATCATGCCGTCACGGCCCATGACATACCAGAAACGACCAGGGTTATCGACTTTCATGCCCTCATGATGTTCGGTAGTTTTCAGTACATGTACCGCATAACCGGTATCAATATGCGCTACAATCTTCTTGGTATCACCATCAATAATCGCA
>NZ_CEXZHP010000348.1:0-1016 GCF_982775275.1 Nitrosophilus sp. | reverse complement strand
TTGATGTCTATATCGTTAATGACTGGCAAGGTGAGCCTGAATCACGGGAAGCCCAGCCAATACGCTGGGTTGATAAAAGTGAGCTTCATCACTATGAATTTCCACAAGCAAATGCGGAGATTATAAAACGCCTGTAGTGTTATTTCTGTCAGAGCCGAGATTCCTCGACAAATTTAATAAAACAACTATGCTTATTTGTACAGCTTGCCTTCAGGCTGGATACTGTAAAATACAATGTCTCAATGGGGATTTCCGTTTCAGGGGTTTGGGTATGAAAAAACTAATCAATACGTTGTTATTGCTTTTAATCGTTGTGGGTAGCGTGCAAACAGCTAGTGCAAAAAACTGGTTTGGCAACAATAACCGTTTCGGTAGCGGCGGCTGGGGTCATGATAATGATTGTAATGACTGGCCTGAATGGACTCCCATGTACTGGATGGAAGAAATGGCAGGAAATAATGATGATTGTTTTGATGGACGTTATCGTTATCCGCGAAATCAGGCTTATCCACCGCGTTATCCGGCTCAGGTTTATCCACCACGCTATCCGGCTCAGGCTTATCCGCAGCCCTATCAACAAGCTTATCCTTTTGCGGGAGCGGGGGCTTATGGCATAAATCCCTACGCTGCCAGGTCATACCCGGCTCCGTTAGCAAGGGGTATATACCCTCCCAGGCTTACACCATTGCGAAATGGCATTTATCCTCCAAGTAATTTGTTATCAGGTTATGGGCTTGGCTCAATACCACGTTTACCAGCCTCTTCTTTTGGCTATGGTTCTCTTTTTAGCTCGCCAGGTGGTTTTGCATACCCTGGTATGAGTCCAATGTCATCATTCTCGCCAGCTTCACCCTTTTCACCTATGGGGGGTTTAGGTTCACCACTGTCGCCAATTTCTCCCTGGTCAACGGGGTCACCGATGAGTAGTGGCATGGGATTTCCTGGAATGAGTCCACTATCGGGAGGTGGTTTTGGCGCTCCGTGGAGTAGCTTTGGTGGTTCTCCTTTTGGAGGTT
>NZ_CEXZHP010000347.1:0-1031 GCF_982775275.1 Nitrosophilus sp. | reverse complement strand
TCTGGCTATATTTATCTCACTTCCTATTGCAAATGCCCTTGTCATGCTACTCATAGCAATAAGCCCTGGTATAAGAAATTCTGTATACGTATGACCATGAATACTTACAGATTTTCCCATGGCATATCCAAAGGCTATAAGATAGAGTAGAGGAGACACAGACATGGATGCAATCATTTTTATAAATCTTCTTTTTAGTATTAAAAGCTCTCTGTAATATACGGCTATAAATCCATACATAGTTTTGAAAAATACCAGTAAGCAAAAAAATAGACAAGACAGAAAATTCCTTAAAATTGACACCATACAGCTTTAATGCTAACGTAGCATTAAAATTCAATATGCTTAGGGCAAAAAGATAAGTAATAAGCATAGGGGAGATTGCCAATATGGCAAGAATAGAGGATTATAAAAACGCAGCAGAGATCGCAAGAAAAGAGCTTGTTAGCAAGAACCCAAAAAGGCTTGCTTCTGTGTGTGGAGCAATATTTAATGCTGAATCAGCAGACAATATTACTTTAGAACTCATCTTTTTAAATAAGGGCCTCATAATAACATGGCCTGAACTCAGGATATTTTATAAGGAGACCCAAAAAGAGCTTCCTATTCAGGAACAGGTGCTTTTGCTTCATTACATGCAAGGCTGTTTAAATGGAGCAGAAATAACAGGGGAGTGGATCTCATATCAAGATGTGCCAGATGGTAGATTCTATATGGACGCTTTTATAAGAAGGGCAAAACTTCCTATGCTTAAAGTATTTGGAGAAAAACCAGAGCTTTTAGTAAAGCTTGCAAAAGAGCTATACAATGCATCTACCTTTGATAAAGGAGACTTTTCCGTAACCTTTAGGCCTCTTCCCTATGTGCCCATTGTGCTTCTTATTTGGAAGGGAGATGAAGAGTTTCCTCCAGAAGGAAATATCTTGTTTGATAAAGGGATAAGCAAGATCCTCTCTGCAGAAGATATTGCTTGGCTTTCTGGAATGGTGGTATATCCCCTTATAGGAAAAGCAAGAGAAAATAGTTAAACA
>NZ_CEXZHP010000346.1:0-1033 GCF_982775275.1 Nitrosophilus sp. | reverse complement strand
TATCGCGGCCCGCGCGGCCGGTTTCCTGATAATAGCCTTCCATGTTTTTCGGCAAATCGCCATGCAACACGAAGCGGACGTTGGATTTGTCGATCCCCATGCCGAAGGCAATCGTGGCGATGACCACATCGACTTCGTCGCGGTTGAAGCGTTCCTGGTTTTTCTTGCGCTGAATAGGCGTCAGCCCGGCATGGTAGGCTAGCACCGAAACGCCCTGCCCCTGCAAAAACTCGGTGGTGGCCTCCACGCTCTTGCGGGTGGTGCGGTAGATGATGCCGGACTCGCCCTTGTGTTCGCGCAAGAACTGGAGCAGCTGCAAATCGAGATCCGTCTTGGGAACCACTTGGTAGAACAGGTTGGGGCGATCGAACGAAGCGCGCGTCAGGTGCGGCTTGCGCAGCCCCAGCTTGGAGACAATGTCTTTGGCCACTTGATGGGTGGCGGTGGCGGTGAAGGCGGCAATGGCCGAGCGGGGAAAGTGGGTGACGATGTTGGAGAGCAACAGGTAGTCCGGCCGGAAATCGTGGCCCCATTCCGAGATGCAGTGGGCTTCATCGATGGCAAAGAAGGACACCTTGGCCTGCTTGAGCGTGGCCATAAAACCGGGCAGGGCGAACCGCTCGGGCGAGACATAGAGCAGGTCCAGCTGATGGTTTTCCACCGCCTGGAAAACCCGGAAGCGTTCTTTCGGCGAAAGCGAGCTGTTTAGGAATTCCGCATCCAGCCCGTTGGCCTTGGCGGCATCGACCTGATCCTTCATCAGCGAAATGAGCGGGCTGATCACCACGCACAGGCCGTCGAGCAGGTGCGCCGGCAATTGATAGCAGAGCGATTTCCCGCCGCCGGTCGGCATCACCGCAAAGACATCGCGCGACTCCAGCAATGCCGAGACGATCGCCTCCTGATTGGGGCGAAAATGCTGGAAACCAAAAATTCGTTGAAGAGCGTCGTGCATCGTTTTTATGAACTCCCTACCGGTACCTTTCCTGCCGAAGGCGGCCGGCTTACTGGTTATTCTTCAATTCGGCGATGC
>NZ_CEXZHP010000345.1:0-1046 GCF_982775275.1 Nitrosophilus sp. | reverse complement strand
TCATAGTGGGAATTAAAATCTCCACAAACAATAATATTTGTGTTATATCCGAGTTCTTTGATTCTTTTTTGGATCACTTTTGCAGAAACAATGCGCATACTTTCAGGACCCGCTTTGCTTTTCCAATGGTTGATAAGAAGGTACAAATCTTCATTGTTAAGTCTGTATTTTACCTCAAGAATATTTCGGTATTCATAAGATGCCGTTACTGCAATTTCTCTTGCATACACAAATGCTATCTTACTCAACAGAGCTACTTTAACGGTTGTATTTTTAAGATTTGCTATTTTATAGTAAGGGTAGTAGAGTCCTTTTCTTTTGAGTGTGAAGCGTAAATCTTTGAGTGCCTGGAGTGATTCTACCTCTTCTAGAGCGACAATATCAGCATCTATATCACACAAAACCTGAGCGATATTATTACGCTTGGTTTGGTAATTTTTTGTATTCCATTTGCTTTGTGTAAAGGGGATATACTCTTTGTATTCATTACCGTTGCGTGTAAGATCAAACAGGTTTTCAACATTGTATGTAACGAGTTTCAAGTTGCCCCCTTGTGCAAAATAATAGAAAACAAGTAGAAAAAAAACTATTTTCATACATCTATACCATTGAGTCGCAAGAGTTGTTTTGTGTCAACTTCTCTTTGCATCACTTCTTTAAAAAGTTCTTGCATACTTTGTGAACCACCTTTGTGGAGTATAGTATTGAGGTATCTGTGTGTGGTGGGTGCATCAAATATACCCTCATCTACTACAGCGTAAAAGGTGTCGGCACTAAGAACCTCTGCCCATTTGTAACTATAGTATCCAGCAGCGTATCCACCGGCAAAGATATGGGAAAACCCGTTTTGAAACTTATTGTAATTTGGGGTTGGGATAAGGGATGTTTTTTCCCTTATGGCATCTAAAAGTTTTTGCACTCCATCTCCCTGATAAAGATGAAGATGGAGTTGAAAATCAAAAAGAGAAAATTCTAGCTGACGAATCATACCTAAGGCTGAGAGGAAGTTTTTGCTCTTTACGAGTTTGTTTATCATCGTATCGGGG
>NZ_CEXZHP010000344.1:0-1050 GCF_982775275.1 Nitrosophilus sp. | reverse complement strand
ATCGGGATGTTTTTTGATAATATCCAGCAAAATATCGTGCACTTTTTCAACATCAGAACCATACGCCACACCAATTTTAAGTATTAATCGTCCAAATTTGTCATGTAACATCCAGTTGGTTACCTGATTAGAGATTAATTCTGAATTCGGCACAATCACTTCTGCCCGATCAAATGTTTGTATCTCTGTTGAACGAATATTAATACTTTTTACAAATCCTCGTGTATTCCCCACTTCAATCCAGTCGCCACTGCGTATTGGCCGTTCGAATAAAAGAATTAAGCCTGATACAAAATTATTAACAATATTTTGTAAGCCAAAACCAATACCAACAGACAATGCGCCTGCAATCACAGCCAGATTTTTAAATTCGATACCCGCAATGGATAAGGATAAGAGAACGGCTAAAATAAAGCCCACATAACCGATAATAGTCAAGATTGCATCACGAGCACCCCGATCAAGGTGCGTATGCCCAATCCAGGGCTCTGCTATTTTTTTCTTAAATAGACGGGAAAGGCCAACGATCAATGAAAAAACAAGTATGGCAAATAAAATACGGCTTGGAACAACGTGGAATGATCCAATTTCAAAGCCCTGGCTAATACCTTCAATCAACAACAACTCACTCTGTTGTGACAGACCCCATGAACGTAACACAGCAAAAGCGAAGCTACCCCAAATAGAAAGAACAACTAATAAGCGCAGCCATATCAAGCCTGGAATAGTTTCATTTCTCTTAACATTTAGAATCTGGCGAAATTGAATTTGCCAGTGTTTTTCACCTTTATCCAACTGATCAAAAAAGTCAGATGTAACCCGGCTAATAATGATGGAAATAGCCAGGCTTAATAAGGTTCCAACGATTCCCATGATTAAATAAATGGATAAATTTCGATAGCCAAGAAATTCTGCAAAAAGCGCACTGAGCAAAATAAATATAACAATAAGACGTAACCATGATGGCAATATCGTGAGTGAATAAGCCCTTATTTTCCATAAGATTGTGCTGAAAATAATAACCAGACTACCTAATAGAAGAAAACGGAT
>NZ_CEXZHP010000343.1:0-1055 GCF_982775275.1 Nitrosophilus sp. | reverse complement strand
AATGCACAATAAAGTGAATATCGACAGGCTTCAAAAAGATGTGGAGAAAATATTATCTGATATTGAAAACTTAAAAGATAAAGTAAGAAATAATGGAACCGGAGTTCGATAATGGAAGAAGTTTTATTTGCACTATTAATGTTTTTAAATGGCACTATGATCGAGCATACACCCAAGGATAACCTGAGTTCATGCCTTAAGTCTAAACGTATTGCAATGAAAGAAATTAATCCCGATAGTGTAGTTTTTAAATGCGAAAAAGTAACTGCATTAACAGAAATATATATGGGAGAAAAGAAGATACTTAAAATAATAACTAAATAACTATGGATAAACTAATGATTAAAAAACTTTTAAAATTTATTTTATATCCATTTAAGAAATTTATGGATTGGTTAGCTAGTGGCTTACCAAAAGGAAATGGAAATGACTGAACGATTCTGTAAGAAATGTAATCACCTGTGCCACTGCATAGAGGCAGATCATAGTGATTGTAAATGTGAAAACTGTGAATGTAATGGTAGAGAAGAAGATAGAAGTTTTGAAAATGAAGGTGGACTTGTAATTGACAGTACAGGCGATTGTGAATCGTGCCAGTAAATGAAATTTATATTAGTAATAGCATTATGTAGTCAAATTTATAGTAGTTGTATGAATCCAGTTACTGATGATAGACGATTTGATAACTTTCGAGAATGTGTAATTTCTGGATATAGACAATCGGCTATTGTACTACAATCACTACCAATAGAAGAAATAAATTCAAAACAATTATATACAAAATTTATATGTAGACCCGAAATGGAGACTTAACTTATGAAAATCCCTCTAATAATTTTAATATTACTATTACTAACTACCTCAGTATTTGCAGGATCTACACAGACTAATGTCTCTGGTAGTAATACTGCTATTGAAGGTGGCTATGCTTCAGAATCTACAACTACCTACGAGTCAGGTTCTGAATCTACATCTACAACTAGTAATACTACAAATTCAAATATAAAATCTGCACCACCATCAGCAGCAGCCCCATCATATAATAGTATGACACA
>NZ_CEXZHP010000342.1:0-1060 GCF_982775275.1 Nitrosophilus sp. | reverse complement strand
GTAATACCATTTGACGAAAGGTCTAATCGTGTATATAAGAAAGCATCATTTTCGCTTCCATGCTGTTGTTTTTTTCTTTCTTGGTTTTTTGCTTTTGTTGGTATTCCGCCTTTTTTTCATCCAATTCTTCAGAGCCAGCTACCTGAAAAGACTTGCCGAAAAACAGCATAATTTCTATACGGAATTGAAGCCCGTAAGGGGAACCATATTCGATAGAGACTTAAACCCTTTAAGTTATAATATTGCCTCCGATTCTCTCTATGCCGTGCCTTCAGAGATTGAAGATAAAACTTATGCTGCCGATAAACTCAAGGGGATATTGGGCATGGAAAAAGATTTCTTGCTTAACAGGCTTAAACGTAAAAAATCTTTCAGTCTGTAACCACCGATTGGGGGTGGGTTTTTATGAATAAGATAGGCAAGCATTAAAATGAGTGCAGGTTTGACAAATTCGGAGGGTTGGATTGTTGCATGGATAAAAGGGAGTTCAATCCACCGTTTTGCTCCACGTCTGGCGTATCCAAAAAGCTCTACTGCCACAAGCAAAAGGATATTCCCCCAATAAATAAAAGGAATAACCCAATTCATCCTTCGGATAGGCAACAGGAAAACAGCTATAAAGGCAAAAATGGCAACACCGACATAGGCTATCTGTTTTTGGGCAAGGGCTGGAACAGCTTCTCCTATGAGCCAATTGGAAGTTATAACCAAAGGGATGATAAGAATGATAGAAAAAAAGTCAAATTGTGATAAAATACTCTTATCAAATCTCCACAAGTTTATAACTCCAAATAAATTTATACTCTAGAAACGGGATTGTATCATAAAGGAAGCAAAAAATGTTAAATACACAAGAGTATATATCTCAAACGCCCCAGCGACTCGATGTTTTTCTTGCGGAGGTTTTATCTCAAACACGCTCACAGGTTGCAGCACTTATAAAGAAAAACTGCGTGTTTGTAGATGAAAAACCTCTCAAGCGCCCCGGAGTGAAACTCAAAGCAAATCAAAAAGTAAGAGTGGAGTTTCCCCATGCAGTTGAAAAAGAAGCGATGGAGGT
>NZ_CEXZHP010000341.1:0-1066 GCF_982775275.1 Nitrosophilus sp. | reverse complement strand
AAAACGAATGATTGGGAAATTAATAAAGATTTAACTCACCAGATGTTAAAAAAAATTAATGGAGTAAGTCGAGAAAAATTTCATATAACTGAAGACGTTAAACGATGGGTATATGTAATTGATCCCACAGAAATTAAAAAAGAAATAGTTAAACATGATGATCTAGATTTTGGTCAAGACGAAGAGAGTCCGTATTAATGAAGAAAGATAGATTTTATAAAGAAAGAGTTAAAATTTTAGGAGGCCCTGGATGCGGAAAAACTACGCGTTTGTTAAAGGTCCTTAAAACCTATTTGGATAATGGCTTGGCCCCCGACCGGGCTCTCATGGTAGGGTTTGCTAATGCAACTGTGAATAATCTGCGTGAACGATGCGAAAAAGAATTTAATTATTCTTCTATCCAAACCGATAGTATTAAAACTATCCATAAATACTGTTTAGATCATTTAGATGACTATAAAATTTTAACTACTTCCGATAAAAAAGAATTTAAAAAGAAACTAAAAACTGATGCCGATAATTGGATTAAAATAAATACTCCTGAATACGATGAAGAGGATCAACAAGAGACATTCGCAACATGGAATGGAGTTGAAGATGGAAAAGTAGGTTTAATTCTTAATATAGTTTCTTTAGCTCGACACAACCGGCTTAAGAATTGGGATGAAGGTTTAGATCAACTGATGGATTATTATGATAATTGTAACATAGGTGGATTTGAATACAAAATCCATCGCGACGAAGTTCAATATATTTATACACAATATGAACATTTCAAAAAACAAAATAGCCTCATTGACTTTGAAGATATGTTACACAAGGCTCTTCACCCAGATATTATTTTTGACTATTACAAATTATTAATTGTTGATGAATGTCAAGATTTATCCAAACTAGAATGGAAGGTCATTGCTAAACTCTCAAAAAATTCTGAAGATTTATATTTAGCGGGCGATGATGACCAAGCTATTTTCGGATGGAAAGGATCAGATGTAAGAATCTTTCAAAAGTGGCCTATCAGGAAAAAAGAAATTTTACCTCACACTTATAGACTCCCAAGAAAAAT
>NZ_CEXZHP010000340.1:0-1079 GCF_982775275.1 Nitrosophilus sp. | reverse complement strand
TACAAATTAGAAAATAATTATAAATTCCGGATTGGGATTAGTGTGGATTTTGGGTTTGTATTGTGCTATAGTACGGTCTATTCAGTAGTTAATAACTATAAAAGACTATAAAGGATTAAACAAGGCTGAATGTTCTTCTGCCCGCTTTTGTAGCAAATTATTTCTTCTGCCCGTTTTGGAAGTTATGGATGAAGATAGATTTTTGACTGTTCGCGATGTGGCTGATTTGCTGAGGTTGAATTTGTTGACGGTTTATGATTATATCCGCAAAGGCAAGTTGACGGCAGTGAAGTTGGGACGCAATTATAGGATTTTGCGAAAGGATTTGGATCAGTTTATTGATGAACACCGAGTTAAAAATTAGGTTTTATGTTTTCTAGAAATCTAAAGTTTAAATTTGAGATTCCTTTGGTGGAAAGTTTTTCCTCTATTAAGGGGAAAAGGATGAAAAAGAAGGGGTTTTGGCATAAGGGAAAACGGTTTGTGCCTTATACTAGTCTTTTGTATGAGGAGTCGGCTATTTATCAGATTGATAAAAGGCAGGCGACAGGATTGTTGTTGGGTTTGTTGATGTTGGGAGCGGGTTGGGCGGTTGATTGGAAATGGAGTTTGACTGTTTTGGCGGCGATGGTTTCTTTTTATTATTTTGCGGATTTATTGTTTAATTGTTTTTCTTGATTAATGACATGATTCATCTAGAAACTATCTCTGAATTATAAAATACATAATATCTCTCTTAAAGTTGAATAAACGAATTAGATTGGGTTTATTTGTCTCTAATTGGCTAACTATTATCAGTGAACGCTTCGATTATAGTTATTGCATTATCTTTGGTAACCGTTGGAATGTTTTCTTCTCTTAGCTTTGCACAACAATTTGAAGATTTTGATTATAGTATTCGTGGTGGAGACATTTTAAATTTTGAAATAGATTCTGAGACTGCATCTCTAATTATTTCACTTGATGCTAGGGCAAGAGGGGAATTAATCATAACATTACCTAGATATTTAATTGATGCAAAAATTGGTTCTGAAGATACTGACTTTGATATCTTTGTTCGTGGATTCAAACTTGCTTCA
>NZ_CEXZHP010000339.1:0-1083 GCF_982775275.1 Nitrosophilus sp. | reverse complement strand
CAACGGCACGCCGTAGCTGGCGGCGGAACCCAACGGGCATTGGTCGTTCATCTCGTAGGCGTTGATCAGCAACACGCAATCATCCAACAGGCTTTCCGCATGGGCGGTAGCCCACAGGCCCACGCTCGAAGGCATGCCGGGCTGCATATGCGTCCGCCCAACCATCGGCACGGCTTGATGTTTCTTCCCGAAGGCGCACAGCGCGGCCACCAGCGCCGCGGCCTCTTCCAGCGTCTGCAACAGCTGCTCCTTGGCATAGAGCCGCAGATCGACGGCCACCTGATCGTTGCGGCTGCGGCAGGTGTGGATTTTCTTGCCCAGATCGCCGAGCTGTTTGGTCAGGGTGCGTTCCACTGCCAAGTGCACATCCTGGTCGGCCAGCTTGATCTTAAATTTGCCCTGCTGCGCAAGGCCCATGATCTCCACCAACCCCGCAATCACCTGTTTGCGTTCCGCTTCCGAAATCAGTCCGGGCGTCACCGGCATTTTGGAAAGCATCGTAACATGTGCCGCGGTGCCGATGCAGTCGACCGCGACCAGCGCCTGGTCGAGCTCGACATCGCGGCCGGCCGTGAAGGCCAATACGTCCTGGTTGATTTCGCCAACGGTGGTTTTCTGCTTTGCCATAATCGTACCTCTATCCAATTCAACCGCGAATGCGGAAGAAAGCTCCGCGTTAATCTGTCATTCTAGGCCTGTTCCCGGCCCGTGCTTTCAAGAATCAGGGTCACCGGGCCATCGTTGAGCAATTCGACCTGCATGTCGGCTCCAAACACACCGGTGTTCCGCGGGAAGCCCAACTGTTCCAAGCCGCGGACATATTCATTGAAAAGCGCTTCGCCCTGCTCCGGCCGGGCGGCTTCGATAAAGCTGGGCCGGTTGCCCTTCGTGCAGCTGCCATACAGCGTGAACTGGCTGACGGCGAGCACCGCCCCGCCCACCTCTGCGACGGACCGATTCATTTTGTCGGCATCGTTCGGAAAGATCCGCAATTGGGCGGTCTTCTTTGCCAGATGCCGGGCATCAAAGGGGGTGTCGGCGTGCGACATCCCCGCCAGAACCAGCAGGCCCGGGCCGATGGCG
>NZ_CEXZHP010000338.1:0-1083 GCF_982775275.1 Nitrosophilus sp. | reverse complement strand
TTGAAGGTCAGCGAGATATAGGCCGAGCCCTCGCGCGCCACGCCGGTGAAGTCGTCCAGCCCGTCGAGAAAGCGCAAGGCCGGCTCGAGATTGCGGATGACCGTCTTTTCCATGTCCGCCGGCGTCGCCCCGGCCCATGTCACGCTCACCGATATGCGCGGGATGTCGATGCTCGGGAAGAACTGGGTGTTTAGCCGCTGCAGCGACAACATGCCGGCCAGCACCAGCACCGCCAGCAGCAGGTTGGCGGCGGTGCGGTGATGAACGAAAAAGCGCACCAGCGCCGCGAAGGGCGACATGCCGGGGACGGGCGTGACAGGAGGGCTGCTCATGGCGATACCTTGTTCAGCACCCTGGCCTTCTTGCCCGCGTGTTCGCCCGCCAGGCGGTTGACGACCACCATCTCGCCGCCCTTCAGCCCCGACACCACGGCCTTTTCCCCGCTGAACCCGCGCAGGCGCACCGCGCGGGTTTCGAGCCGCCCTCCCGACACCACGTAAACCCGCGCCGCGTCATACACCGCCTGTTCGGGCAGCAGGGCCACGCCGGCAAGCAGCGGCCCGGGCATTTTCACCTCGACGAAAGAGCCGGGCTTGAGCCCGCGCGCCCTGTCCCCGTCCAGCAGGCGGGCATAGACATGCACCACACCCTTGCCCTCGCTCACCTCCGGGGCCACGCGCGTCACCTCGGCTGCGAGTTTCACCATTCCGGCGGTGGTGCTCCACAGGACATCCAGCCTGCGCCCGGCGAGCTTCTCCCCGGCCTGTCTCAATGCTCCGAACTGGCGCTCCGAGAGGGCCAGGCGGATTTCCGGCGGCGCGCCGGAAACCAGCGTCACCAGCGGCTCGGAGGGCGACACCTGCTGGCCCTTCTCGAAGGCCGCCTGCGCCACGACGCCGCCGAAGGGGGCGCGCAAGGTGGTGTCGGCGAGGTTGCGCCGCGCCCTCTTCACTGCCCATTCGAGGCGCGTGACATTGGCCCGCATCTGTTCCAGCCGCGCCGCCGTGGCCTTCAGGTTGGCCTCGCGGGTGGACAGGGCGAGGCGGCTCTGGGTGGCGCTCAGGCGGCGCTTGTCCACCTGCG
>NZ_CEXZHP010000337.1:0-1086 GCF_982775275.1 Nitrosophilus sp. | reverse complement strand
AGAGCACAAGGGGCTTTTCGCCAAGCTCTCGAAAAAACAGAAGAACATCGACCGGACGATCAAAAAACGCGACCCCTCCCGCCGCGAAAGCCGCATCAACCAGGACCTCAAGGAGCTCTACGGCGACGAGTTCGGCAAGCTGAGCGAAGGCGAACAGAAATACCTTCTCGACAACCAGGAGATCATGCGGCGCATCACCCAGCAGGTGCTCAATCGCGTCGGACGGGTCAACATCCCCTCCAACATGCGGGTCAACGCCGACAACGTCATCGAGTTCTACCTCTATCCCAACGGAGACATCAGCGAGATCAAATTCATCAAGCGCAGCGGCTTCTACCTGCTCGACGACACGACGAAGGAGACGATTGAATACGCCTACAGCCGCTACCCGCGCCCCAAGCAGAAGACCCTCGTCCGTTACAAGGTCGGCTACTTCCTGCGCGGCTACTGACCTTCCCAAAGGGTATTTAGGATAAAATCGACCCACAGTGAACACTATCTTCAAGGAGTACGCATGCAACTCAAATACGTCGGCGCCCTGCCGAACGTCTCCGGAAAAGGGGTCACCTTCGATCAGACCCATCCGGACAGATACACCTATCTCAACGCGGCGGTCGAGCTGCTCGAAGCCCTGAGCTACGGCCAGACGGAAGAGACGGAACACGTCTACAATACGAGCGGCAGAGAGTACAGCGCCGATGAGCTGCTGGAGCTGCTCAAGAAACACTGCAGGAACCTCGACGAGGTCTTCGCCACCCGGGAAGCGAAGACCAACGAGCTGATCGAACGGCTGATCGCCCGGGTCGACGCCAACACCACGATCCCGGAGGCCGAACGCGAAGCGTGGCTGAAGAACATCGACATGATGCGCGACTACTACCTGCAGTACGTCACCAACGAAAGCGCCTACCGCTGTGCGCTCGAAGCCCTCGCCGACGAGATCCACGACGCGAAGGTGCAGAAGCTGACCATTCCGCTGATGCGCAACTACGGCACCGTCCTGCACGACCTGCGCTACGTCCTCGAACACCCCCGCCCGCCGATCGACATGGAATCCGAGGTCGCCGAGGAGAACGGACAGCCCGT
>NZ_CEXZHP010000336.1:0-1088 GCF_982775275.1 Nitrosophilus sp. | reverse complement strand
GTGTCCATACAGCTCCGGGACACGGGGAGGATGACTATCGTGTCGGACTTGTTTACAATCTTGAAGTCCTTATGCCAGTCGATGAGACGGGGTGTTATGATGCTACTGTAGTGCGTGAGGGACTTATCCCAAATGCCGAGGAGTTTGTAGGGCGTCATATCTTCAAATCCAATGAAGCGCTTATTGAGCTTATGGGTGATGCCGTGCTTAAAGTCGATAAATTTATCCACTCCTATCCACACTGCTGGAGAAGCCATACTCCACTCATCTACCGTGCAACAAAACAGTGGTTTATCTCTGTTGATGGCACACCGGAGGGTGAGAGCAAAACACTGCGTGAGATAGCACTTGATGAAGTAAACAAAACAAAATTCATCCCTGAGAGCGGGCGTAAACGCCTTACATCCATGGTTGAAAACCGTCCTG
Source organism: Nitrosophilus sp. (assembly GCF_982775275.1). Classification (NCBI taxonomy): domain Bacteria; kingdom Pseudomonadati; phylum Campylobacterota; class Epsilonproteobacteria; order Nautiliales; family Nitratiruptoraceae; genus Nitrosophilus; species Nitrosophilus sp. Next base: position 662 of record NZ_CEXZHP010000336.1, on the reverse strand, counting down.
ACTGGTGTATCTCACGCCAGCGTGATTGGGGTGTGCCTATCGCCTTTTTCAGAGTCAAAGCTACAGGCGAGGTGCTTCTTGATGAGAAGGTCCTTAACTTTGTTGCGATGATTTTTGAGATGCAAGGGAGTGATGCGTGGTACTCTATGGATATCGCTCAGCTTCTCTACCCGGGTTGTGAGTATAAGCCAGAGGAGCTTGAAAAAGTCAATGACATCCTTGATGTATGGTTTGACTCAGGTTCAACATGGAACTCTGTACTCAAATCTCGTAACTATGATGCGGGAGCATATCCGGCAGACCTTTATGTAGAGGGGAGTGACCAACACCGTGGATGGTTTCAGTCATCTCTTTTCCTCTCAACAGCAGTACAGCACAAAGCACCATACAAAGGTGTTCTCACACACGGCTTTACCGTTGATGAAAAGGGTGAGAAGATGTCTAAATCAAAAGGCAATGTTATCGCACCGGAGAAGGTACTTAAAGAGTACGGTAGTGAAATCCTTCGCCTTTGGGTTGCATCATCCGATTATCAGGGAGATTTGAAAATTTCTCAGGGTATCTTGAAACAGACATCAGAAAACTACAGAAAACTGCGTAATACTTTTAGAATTATGCTTGCAAATATCAATGACCTCCAAGAGCTCACACTAGTTGAGAAG
>NZ_CEXZHP010000335.1:0-1090 GCF_982775275.1 Nitrosophilus sp. | reverse complement strand
CAATGAAAAATTATATATTAGAGCAATGCTAGGTAACGGAGAAAAATTAAGTCAGGATGCAAGAATTAAATTATCAACTATACACACTATAAAAGGAGATGAAGAAATTAACGTTATCGTTATTTTAGATAATACAAATAAAATAAGAAAGTCCGTAGAAAATAATCCTGAAAAACAAGACGAAGAGCACCGAGTATGGTATGTGGCAATTACTCGTGCCAAACAAAATTTATACTTATTGAAAGCAAAAATAGAAAGAAAAGGATACCGGTTATGAGTGTATATAAAAAACAAATTGGTGGATCTCATTATCTCAAAATGAAGATTCAACCATCTGAGTTTGCCAATAAGAACAATTTGCCCTTTGCAGAAGGAAATGCTATCAAATATATTTGTCGGCATAAGTATAAAGGAGGAAAGGAAGATTTAAAAAAAGCAAAGCATTATATTGAAATGATAGAAGAAAGAGATTATGGCAATGAATAAAACCCAACCCCCTACAATTTATATCGGTATGCCTTGTTATGATTCAGTTAAAATTAATACTATGCTCTCTATTGTTAAACTGGCAAAAGAATTTACTAAAGCAGGCCTGGAATGGAAAATGGACACGCTCAAATCCCCTTATATTAGTAACGCTAGAAATGGTTTAACATGTTTATTTCTACAAAGCGGTTATGATTATCTGCTCTTCATTGATTCTGATGTTGAATTTAAACCAGAAGCCGTTATTAAAATGTTAATAACCAAGAAAGATGTCGTATTAACTCCTTATCGAGTTAAAATTCCTGAAGATCCTTCTTCCATTAGATATACGGTCAGTTTTGAGGACGATAAAAAAATTTCTACTCTTCCCGGAGATCTTGTTGAAATTAAACAAGGCCCCGCAGGATTGATGTTAATTCATAGACGTGTCTTTGAAGCTTTAATGAAAAACTACCCTCGTTTAAAGATGAAAAATAAAAAGGATAGCTATCTTTATAACTTTTGGGATACCACATTTGATCTCGATAAAGGTCTGTGGAGAGGTGAAGATATTTCTTTCTGTAATCTGGTACGAGAATCAGATTTTAAGATCTATGCTAACATT
>NZ_CEXZHP010000334.1:0-1094 GCF_982775275.1 Nitrosophilus sp. | reverse complement strand
ACATCTGCTGCAATTTTAAGTACCTCTTTGTTATAAAGACCATATACCTCTACTGCAATAGCTGCCAATGTCGGTGGACCCGATGGCATCTCTATCATAGCTATATTTGTACCCTCTACAAGAGGTTGGCATTTCTCCTTAAGTAAAGGGCGTAATCTATGTACCATACTAAAAGATTTTTCATCTCTTTCATGTTTGTCTGTTAAGTTTACAACAATCTCCGAAAATCTTTCCCCTTGCTTTAAAGCACTTCCCTTTACAAGTCCGGCATAATCAAGTGGAGCACCTTGAGCAAGGTAAGCTTCTATATCAGTTACCTCTTTCTCTTGTGTTAAAAAGTTGACAACACAGCGGGAAACCTGTTTGGTTTGTTCAAGTGAACTTCCTGCCGGTGTTGTTACATAAACATTAAAAGTGTTGGCACTTTTTCCCGGAAGCATTCTTGCAACAACGGTTTTTGTCGGAAGCATCATAATGCTTCCCGCAAGAGCCAGTAGTGTTGCTACAATAACCATAATTTTTTTAGAAGGGCTGTTTAAAATATTATATACAAATGATTCAAATTTTTTACCCTTATGGTGATGATGCGGCATAATTAATTCTCCTCTTTTTTTGTATTGTGATGGTGCGCTCCATCATCTTCACGTCGCAGTAATTTTCTACTAAGATATGGTGTAAATATATAAGCAACAACAAGTGATGCAAGTAAAGCAACAGGTACATTGAGTGGAATAGGTTTCATAAACTCACCCATCATACCCCCTACAAACATCATAGGAACCATCGTTAAAATAATGGCAAGTGTTGCAATATTTGTCGGACGACCAATCTCATCGGTTGCTTTAATAAGAAGTGTGTCCATATCTTTATGTTCACTGTCATGGTCGTGGAGGTGTCTGTGGATATTTTCAATAACAATAATGGCAGCATCAACCAAAAGACCCAAAGAGAGTAAAAATGCAAAAAGGGTGATACGGTTGATTGTCTGTCCTGTCATATAGGCAACAAAAAGGGTAATAGCCAAAATAGCCGGTACCGTAAAGGTTACAATCATTGATTCTTTCCATCCAAGGAAGAAAATAAGCATCACTGCA
>NZ_CEXZHP010000333.1:0-1094 GCF_982775275.1 Nitrosophilus sp. | reverse complement strand
CGGGGAGGGTTACCCTTTTGATTATCTGCAAAATTCCGCTTTGGGAGCGTTTAAGCCTGTGTTGGTTTCCCACTATTCTAAAGACAGAGCATGGGTTTTTATAGAGTCAAGTTTTGCATACGGATGGGTGTTGCGCAGCGATATAGCTTTCATAGACAACCAACACGCAAGCAAGTGGCAAGATGCACAACAAATGGTGATTTTACGAGATAAATACCCTGTGTATAACCACAATAAAGATTTCCTTTTTTATTCACAAATTGGGCAGATGCTTCCACGGACACCCTATTTTGACATCGATAAAAATATATATAATCTTGGCATACTCCCTTTTAATACGCATACTATTGCGATGATTATAAAGGAGTTACAAAAAAATATTTACGGATGGGGAGGTATGTACACACAAAGAGACTGCTCCGCAACGGTAAGAGATTTTTTTGCCCCTTTTGGTATTTGGTTGCCACGAAACTCTTTGCAACAGAGTCATGTGGGAAAAATTATCTCTTTACAAGGGATGGATGATGCAAAAAAGATAGAAACAATTATAAAGTTTGGCATCCCTTTTGAGACACTTTTATATAAAAAAGGACATATTGTCCTCTATGTCGGCAGTGTTGATAACAAAGTAGTTATCTTTCATAATACATGGGGTATAAAAACAAAACAATGGGGCAAAGAGGGAAGATATATTATCGCAAAACCTGTTTTTACTACTTTGGATTTTGGGCAAAATATAGATGGGTACCATCAAGAGGATTCAATTTTACACCATCTTGAGAGTATGAATATACTTACACAGTAGTATTCGGCTTATGCCGAATACACTTTAGTGAAGATCAGCATTAAGCTTAATCTCTCTCGTGGAGCGTGAAGCTGTAATCTCACCTGTAAGGGAGTTTTGTCTAAAATGGAGACCATTGAGGTTTGCAAGTTGTTTCCCTTTAAAAATTTCACCCTCTATGGAAACTCCAGTATTGACCTCTTTGATCTTTTCCAGTTCTGCCGGGTAGATACCGATTTTTGTACCCTCTAAAATAGCAAGACCAGCATCGATAATACACCCATCACCTAACGGGATACCACAAACAGAA
>NZ_CEXZHP010000332.1:0-1106 GCF_982775275.1 Nitrosophilus sp. | reverse complement strand
TGTTGCTCTCACAGCCATATCCCACTCTTTAGGTGTTGCATCTATAGTCATTTCTTCCTCCAAAATAATGATTAAATTTCATAGATAAATTTTGTGTAATTTTTTTCTAAATAATTTTTTTAAATTTTTTTTCTAAATAATATTTCTATTATTTTTATCCATCGACTTGCATTATTAAAATTACATAGAGTAGAATATCACAATCACATAGTAATAGGTAAACTTATGCAAGAGAAAATATTTTTAGATCAGAATGAATTAGCTGAAAGATGGCTGCGTTCACCACGAACATTAGAAGCCTGGAGAGCTAATGGCAAAGGACCTTCATACACCAAAATTGGTGGCAAGGTTTTATACAAAATTACAGACATAGAAGAATTAGAGAAGCAATCCGAAGTAGGAGAATAAATTGGTTAATGCCAGGAGCAAAGGGAGAAGAGGCGAAAGAGAAGTGATAGACGAAATCAAATCATTACTAGGTATCCAACTAGAAGTAAATTATTCGCAAACCTTTGGCGGTGGCCACGATCTATTAGGATTAGATGGTTTTGCCATAGAGGTAAAACGCAGAAAACAAATCACACAAGCAGATTTAAAAAATTTTTGGGAACAAACTACAAGACAAGCAACAAAGATTAATTTGTTACCTTGTCTTTGGTTTAGAGCAGATAGGAGTGAGTGGCGTGTAATGATTGCAGACCTTTACGCACTAAAGAAAGGACTGTTTGAAATAGAAGATTTTAATATTGCTTCTAATATTTCTACAGAACTTTTTGCGGCAATAATGAGAGAGGAATTTAATCTTGGCACACTCAATACTAGCACCCAGTAGCATTAATAGGATTATTAGGTGTCCTGCAAGTGCGAGAATAAAAGCGGAAGCTGAACGCAAAGGAAGTTTAGCAGCAGCAAGAGGTACACAGATACACGAAATGGTAGAAATGAGATTAAAAAATAGATTAGAGGGAATAACTCTTGCTGACTATTGGCTTGGTAAAGATTGTGATGTTGATGGATTTGAGTTTACGATCAACCAAGATGACATAAACATGGCAGAGAACTATGTTGATTATGTTTTAAAAAGAAAAGAAGATTTAAACGGAAGA
>NZ_CEXZHP010000331.1:0-1106 GCF_982775275.1 Nitrosophilus sp. | reverse complement strand
ATACCCTATCCCTTTCAATGCCCGAACATGTAAGGGTTTGCCTATGAGATCCTCATCATCAAAAAATACTTTACCGTCACTTGCATCGACAAGCCCGCAAATCATATAAAAGGTGGTTGTTTTACCTGCACCATTTGGTCCAAGCAGTCCGACAACTTCACCACTTTGAACCTCAAGGCTCATCCCTTTGACAATCTCAAGGTCTTTGATCCTTTTTTTTAAATCAACCGCTTTTAGTATGTGCATAGTGTGTACTCTCTTGTGTTGGGATCTGTTTTGTGTATATCTATTACCATAACATCGATGCCTGCCGATATTAAAAGTTCTCTAAGGGTATCATCTCCCCACTCTATACAATGAAGCCCCTCTTTCTCAAGCTCTTCTAACATCCCCAGTGAGAGGAAATGCTCTATACCGTGGTTGTAGAGATCGTAATGAAAGATTGTATCTGCATAACATTGCTGCAAAGAGAAGGTGGGGGAGGTGACATCCTCAGCTACACCCATTTTGCGTGCAATCTCCTGTACGAGTGTTGTTTTTCCCGCTGCCAAGTCACCGCGTAAGATGATAACACCATTGGGGAAATGGTGTACAATATCCTCTGCCAGCTTTTCAAGCTCATCTAATTTCAGTTTATAGTGTTTTTTCATAGTTTGTTGGATATCTCTACAATCTGCTTGAGTTTTTTCTTTGCTCGTGCATTTGCCAACGCTTCACGCGCCATCTCCAAACCATCTTGTATATCACGTGCCATCCCCTCAACCATTAAAGATGCAGCACTGTTAAGCAGTACAATATCTCTTTGTGGATCGGTTGCGGTGTTATTGAAAATATTGAGCATAATATGGGCATTGTGGCGTGCATCACCCCCTGCTATTGCTTCTAGTGGTGCTTTTTTGATGCCGTAGTGTTGCGGGTCTATCTCAAACTCCTCCAAAGTGCCGTTTTTAAGCCGTGTTGCATAGGTGATACCGCTGATGCCTATCTCATCCATCCCCTCTTGAGAACTTACAACAAGTGCGCTGTGTGCTTTGTTGATTTGAAGTGCCTGCGCCATTGTCGTAACAAAGGTTTTATCAAAAACACCCAGCATATATTTTGTAACA
>NZ_CEXZHP010000330.1:0-1134 GCF_982775275.1 Nitrosophilus sp. | reverse complement strand
CCATTACCATATGATCGTCAGCATGCACAACGCCAAAGGGGCGCTGGCGGAGTTCCTGACCTTCCTCGCCGGGCTCGGCGCGGAGATCGTCAGCATCGAGCTGGGCAAGGAAAAAGAGGAACATATCCAGCTGTGCGAGCTGGAATTCCAGAGTTCGGAAGCGGATATTAACCGCCTGCGCGCTAAAATAGAACAAAAAATTCACATCATACAATTTATCCGTACGGACGATGCCTATCGTTCCGTCTGAGAGGAAACGACATGACCATGGAAGAAGCGCTGGCCGAAATACGGCGCGGCAGTGCGGAGATCATCGATTTCGAGCGGATCGAAACGCTGGTGAAAGCCGCGGTGGAAGAGGGCAGGCCCTTCACCGTCAAGGCCGGATTCGACCCGACCGCCCCGGACCTGCACCTGGGCCACACGGTGCTGCTCAACAAGCTCGCAGCGTTCCAGCGTATCGGGGCGCGCGTGCAGTTCATCATCGGTGATTTCACCGCCCAGATCGGCGACCCGACGGGCAAGAGCGAAACCCGCAAGAAGCTGCTGCCGGAGCAGATCCTCGAAAACGCCAGGAGCTACAGGGAACAGGTCTTCAAGATCCTCGATCCGGAGAAGACGGACGTCCTGTTCAACAGCGACTGGATCGCGCCGCTGGGTGCGAGCGGGATGCTCGAACTGACGACGCTGATGAACGTCGCGCGGATGCTCGAACGCGACGATTTCGAGAAGCGCTACAAGAGCGGTACGCCCATCTCGATCAGCGAGTTCATCTATCCGCTGCTGCAGGGCTACGACAGCGTCCACCTCGACAGCGACATCGAGATCGGCGGGACCGACCAGAAGTTCAATTTGCTGATGGGCCGTCACCTGCAGCGCGCCTACGAGACCGGGAAGGAACAGGCGGTCCTGATGATGCCGATCCTCGAAGGGCTCGACGGCGTGCAGAAGATGAGCAAGAGTCTGGGCAACTACATCGGGGTCGCGGAAGCGCCCGGCGAGATGTTCGGCAAGGTGCTGAGCATCTCCGACGACCTGATGTGGCGCTACTACGAGCTGCTCAGCCACAAGAGCCTCGCGGAGATCGAGCGGCTCAAAGCGCTGCCGGAAAAATACCGCCGGCAGATCCCGCCG
>NZ_CEXZHP010000329.1:0-1141 GCF_982775275.1 Nitrosophilus sp. | reverse complement strand
CATTTGGGTGTGTTAGATCAAAACCGGAACATTCGCAATCGGATTCCCGTCCGGCGTTCGCCTGGCGGCAGGGTTTCCACGACAGCAGGCATGAATGCAATGAAAAAATGGCCGATCCTAGCCCTCTTGCTGGCGTCTTTTCTCATCGTGAGCTTCCAGGCGCCGGTCCATGCCGAAAAGAACGCGCCAGTGTCTCGCCAGCAGATCACCCTGTCGTTCGCGCCGGTGGTGAAGCGCACCCGCCCGGCGGTGGTCAATGTCTATGCCAAGCAGATCGTCCGCTCGCGGCGCGGCCTGTCGCTGTTCGACGACCCGTTCTTCCGCCAGTTCTTCGGCGACGGTCTCCTGGATCGGCCGCGCGAGCGCGTGCGCAATTCTCTTGGCTCCGGCGTCATCATCGACCCTGACGGCTATATCGTCACCAACAATCACGTCATCAGGGGAGCCAACGACATTCGCATCGTGCTCTCCGACAAGCGCGAGTTCAAGGCCCGGCTCATTGCCAGGGATGAGCGCTCCGACCTGGCCCTGCTGAAGATCAAGGCAGACGAAAAATTGCCCTGGCTTGAAATGGGCGATTCTGATGCGCTGGAGGTAGGCGATCTCGTGCTCGCCATAGGCAATCCCTTCGGTGTCGGCCAGACGGTGACCTCCGGCATTGTCTCGGCGCTGGCGCGCACCAATATCGGCGCCTCCAAGTACCAGTTCTTCATCCAGACCGACGCCGCGATCAATCCTGGCAATTCCGGCGGCGCTCTCTTACACGAAGGAAAACTCGTAGGCATCAACACTGCCATCAAAAACAGTGGCAACGTGGTCTCCATAGCCACCTCCTACACCGACGTCCTACTCAACACCGGCACCGCGTGCAGCAGCGCCAACTTCATCGTCGACGGCGTCGACCCCGTCATCAGCCCCATCGCGATGGACGACACCTCCCTGCTCGTCGGGGAGACGACCACCCTGACGATCGTCTTCTCGGAGGCCGTAATCGCCTTCGCCAACGCCGACGTCACCTGCACCAACTGCGGGATCACCACCCTGACGTCGAGCGACTCCATCACCTGGACGGCCACACTCACGCCGACCGCCGATGTTGAGGACACCACCAACACGGTCACCATCGCCACCACCTACACCG
>NZ_CEXZHP010000328.1:0-1150 GCF_982775275.1 Nitrosophilus sp. | reverse complement strand
AAGGCTCCCTTTCGGTATCGCGATGATCGAACCGACTTCTCGTACCCCAGCTCTGCATAGGGCCGACCAGTGGTATTAGCAGTGTCGCCATTACGACTCCTTCAGATGAGTACGAACCTTTTCGACCAATTCAGGCAATGAACCGCTATCTATATCGATACTCGCCCGCCAAAACGGTTCGGCACCCAAAAACCTTTCGATTTTTTCCGCATACTTTTGCAAAGCCTCTATCGAGGCTTCTTCGATCGACTGTTTTTCGCTGCTTCGAACCGGCTTGCTGAAAGCGTTGGCATAGGAGAGGGGTTTGTCCATCGCCACGACTTCGATATAGGACGGATAGGTCTGGGCGGCGAAACTGTTTTGCATACCCGTAGGAAGCGCCAGAGCCATCGCCTTGATAAATCCTACCACCGTCGCTGCCAGCAAGTCAGCGTTCGTTTCACCGAGGTTCTCTTTGAGTTTTTCGAGATCGATGTTGGCATAGCGGTAATAGCACGCACCGTTGTATTCCACCACGCCGATCATGTCCGAACCGGTCTCGTCATCGGGCAGCAGGTCGTCCACAGCGGTGAAATAGTCGGTTTCTACGGCACTCTTATGGGGGCTAATGGCGTGTGCCACCTGGCAGGCCGCATCGACGTTCATCTTTTTGTCATCCGCGACCATGCGGCCGAACAGTGCGATATCGGCGGCATAGCCTCCCATTTTTTTTCTCTCTTTGACGATATCGTTCAGGCGCTTTTGCGCCTCTTTTTCGAACTTGCCTTGCACGCCCTCTTCCCAATACTCAAGAGCCGTTGCCGCCAACTCATCCATTTCACCTTCTCCCAGGTAAAGAAGGTACTCGGTTTTGTCGCTGTTTTTCGCCTTTTTCAGCCCCAATGCGGTAATGACGGCCTCCGCAACGGTTTTCGCCTCCTCTTCGTTTTTCCCTTCGGCAACGAAGCGGCGGACAAGCTCGTCGATAAAACGGATCGTACGAACTCCCAGGTTGCCACCGGCTTTTTTCACTTCATCCCGAAATACCTCATGCAGTCGTATGGCACGCTTCTGGCACTGGCTGGAAATCCTCGCCCGTCTGAAGCCGCCGAAGTCGGTGTCTTTGGGCGCGCCGGTATCGTCGCGGTTGAGATTGCTCGCGGGAAAGTTG
>NZ_CEXZHP010000327.1:0-1156 GCF_982775275.1 Nitrosophilus sp. | reverse complement strand
GGTCGAAAGTTATCCACAGGTTATTAACAACTAATGACATTTACCTATTGACACATCATATAGGGGGTGAATGATTGAAACACCCCCTATACTTAGGAGAAAACTATTCAGCTAATCCTAATCGTTGCAACAAATACCCAACATCTCTTTGAAGGTGTTTGATTAAATCCAATGACTTTGTACCATCATTGTCTTTGTTCTCAACAACCCACTCAACGAGGCTATTCATTATAACACCACTAACAAGCTTCCAATCCATAGAGTCAGATTTAGGGACAGATGCTAGAACACTCTTAATGTCCTTCATTACTGCTTGATCTTTGGTGTATTCAATTACCTCACTAATAATGGGACTAATGTCCACATTAGATACTGAAGTTTGTTTAGTTGTAGTCACTTCTTTTGTCATTCTATTTCTCCTTATAACAAATTAATAGCACTATAATACACTAATAACCACATAATAGCAATAGCTAATGTTACAGTTATCAAGTTCATTGTGGATAACTTTCTTTGTTTGTTTCCCGGGGTGCGACATTTTGCCACACCAACCTGAAAGATATTCTCCAAATTCTAATTTCAAATACTATCATTGTACAACTCCATTCACATGAGTAATAGTATTAGGGTTAACATTTGCCCATTTTCGTTGTTCACCATAACCATTGCCAACTTTGTAAACTAGAACATAATCATGGTGTTCTTTATGTTCACCATCTATATTCTTGGTTAGTCCTAATATACCTCTGTGTATATATCTTTCTGTTCCATCATTCTTTAACCAACGAACAGAAAAATGTCCTTTAACTCTTGATTTAAAGTCATGTTTTGTCATTCTAATTCTCCTTTATTTCTACCTATAATATAAGCTTTTTTCCTCATTTTTCAAGGGTATAATAAACTAATTGTGGATAACTTTTGGACTGAAATGTGGCGTCAGGAAGACAGGATCCTGCTGGGCCCGGGCGAAACTATTATAATGGAAATTGGCTTTGGAGTTTATGGAGTTTTGGGGAGTTTAGTGAGGCAAGATCCGAATAACTCCGTTTATCTTGCCCCTTTGCATATTCCAACTATTAACACTAAATTGACTAAACAACATAAACATCAATAGTCTTTTTTGCAAATCTTATGCTCGAATTGTGGTGAAGACCAC
>NZ_CEXZHP010000326.1:0-1165 GCF_982775275.1 Nitrosophilus sp. | reverse complement strand
GGCTAATGAAACTGGAGGAGGACGCTGTTGACATGACGCGTGACGAGTTTATTGCGAAGCACGGAGAGTATGAGGTGGACATCTGGGACCGCGTCAATGAAGTGGACGCGGAAAGTTATGTCCGGATAAAAAGGGGTATGGACTGCTTTACGGTCCGCGGGCTGTGAAAGTAAAAAAACACGGGGTCAAGATGACCTACAGCAAACGAAATCCCGTTGCGCAGGAAGTGCGGACGGAAAAATACAGGTCACAAACGGTGCCCGACAGGCACAGGGAAAGGAAGGAGAATGACAAGTGGAAGGAAATGATAAGCTACTTGAAGAGCCTAAGCTGAAGTACCCGGACTGCTGGCCCATGGTCCGTATTACGTGGATGGACGCCATGGACGGCGATACGGGATGGGTACCACTCAGCAAAATGCGCGACGCCAAGCTGGCAACGTGTATTGACATTGGATGGATGATACGCAATGACGATCTGAGGGTAACGATTATGGGCTCCTGGTGTTTGGATCCGCAGGAAACAAAGGAAGAGGACAAGGAAGGCGGAAGGTACATCACCATCCCGAAAGGTTGGGTGAAATCAATCATCTACCTGCAAGAGGAGAAAAAAACATGGACATGAACAGACTGCTAAAATCGGTGAAGGCCCATGAGGGCTACAGGGACCACGTGTACCTTGACACAAGGAACAAGAGAACCGTGGGAGTGGGCCACCTATGCGTGGAGGACCATTGGGAGGACGGAGTGGCATATCCCGAGGAAATGCTCATGAAGGTCCTAAAAGATGATTTAAAAAACGCCATACGGGGCGCTGAGGAGCTTTGTAGCGACTGCCCGGTACTGGATGACCAGGCAAAAGAGATCATCGTGGAGATGGTGTTTCAGCTAGGAAAAACGGGTGTCTCGAAATTCCGTAATATGTGGAAGGCGTTGAAGGTTCCCGATTACCCGACGGCGGCAAAAGAAATGCTGGACTCGCGTTGGGCGAAACAGACACCCAACAGGGCAAAGGAAATGAGTGATCACATGGGGAGTTTGGCATGACACTGGAAAAACTCGAGAAGGAGATTAAAAAGCTGAAGGAACGAATCAAGAAGATCGAGAAGATCCTTAAGGAAGAGGAACATGACTTTGACAAGTGGGAAGGAACGGATCCGGACTGA
>NZ_CEXZHP010000325.1:0-1166 GCF_982775275.1 Nitrosophilus sp. | reverse complement strand
CAAAATTGATTTTTCACCCCTTTTAAATCCCTATTTTTAGGGGTTTGAAATTTTTCCTTTTCTTATCGCACAAAACAGGAGAAACTCAACAACGATATTGAGGAGCTTTTGGTATGTGATGATCCACTTACCAAACTCAAAGAGATTGTCCCTGAGTTTGAGCATAAACTTAACCGATAATATGACCTACAAATTTACTCATATTATCTAAAATATCGCCCCCTTTGCGAAACCCTAAACCACACGCCTCATAAGCAAAAAAGAGACCCGCTTGGTACTTCTTGCCTTGCGTATCGCTAGGAAACTCTACATACTCCTGATACACCTTTTTATAGTTTCCATAAGGTCCTTGTGTTGCGTGTTGCGTGTTGCCCTTAGCATCTATAATCTGTGTATTGGCACCTTCACGTCCAAAAACAGGTTTTACAACCTGTTTCACACCTTCAAGTGGCTCAAAAGAGGTATGTAAAAGGTAGGGTGAGTCCGGAAAAAGGTCACACAGTATTTTCATCATCCCTTTTGATTGAAAAAGAAGGGTATAGGGAGGGTTTAAAATAATGGCTTTTTGGTTGTGCATAATATGGGTAAGGGTTGTAGCAAGCTCTGGTTCATCGGTTGCTATATCTTCCCACGGATAGAGTTTAAACCAATACTCATAAGGATTTTGCTCTTTGTCGTAAATTCCCTCATCATCAAAGCCGACATCTTCTAAAAATTCAAAATGTGTTGCAAACCCGGCATCGGTTGCCATCTGCTGCAGCAAACGGGTTGTTGCTTCCTCTTCGTCGTTTCCTTGTATGCTTGAAAAGAGGATTTTCCATCCATCATAAAGCTCTTTAAACATCTTAGTATCATCAAAAAGGGTGATAAGTCTTTGAAAGTTTTGGGTGATAGCCTCATAAACATTGTTAAACTGTGCATCCTCATCCATATGGTTGTGTTTGAGCATTGCCCATTGAAGAAGTGCCGTCTCAAAGAGTGCTGTAGGGGTGTCTGCATTAAACTCTATGAGTTTAATAGGTTTAGAGTCAATACCCCCTGCCAAATCAAAGCGTCCATAGATGTGCCAGTGAACATCACTCTCCCACGATTTTTTTATCATCTCTACAAGGTTAAAAGGGATGCCAAGTTCAAAAAAGAGATCATTTTCTATCACATACTCAGCT
>NZ_CEXZHP010000324.1:0-1171 GCF_982775275.1 Nitrosophilus sp. | reverse complement strand
TAGAATCAGCTGTTAAATACTCTATCTTTTTTACATTAATCTCACTTAGAATAATCTTTTCTACCGCTTTGATGTTGGCTTCCATCTCAGAATTCAGTATAGGAATCATAATTTTAGAAAGAGGTTGTCGGACTCTTAATTTTTCTTTTTTTCTCAGGGATAAAGCAAGAGAAGTAATATTTTGAGCCAACCGCATTCTTTGTTCTAATTGAGGATCAATTTTTGTTTTGTCAGATTTTTATCCTGTTGCTCATTTTGGTTTTCTTATGGCATTGACCATGATTACCGCATTGATTTTTGATTTGGTGGTTACACCGGCGGCAATAAAGGTTGCTGATGATTATACTTCCCGCAGAAACTGAGAGAATGTATTATGCGGGTACAGGTTCATGCAAGCCGAGAACTCTTTCCTTTTCTACTCCCAGTTCCTGTAATCGGGTTTTCATCTCATCTTTATGAATGAGTGAGCTGATGAGAATAAGGTAATCCCCTTCCGGTTTATAGGGGTTTTTTACCGGAATGGTATCGAGCATTCCTTCATAGTAGGTATCAAGAAACTCTTTTACTGCAATTTCTCTTTTTATTAATTGGTTCAGGATTTTCTTTGCGGTTGCTGATGTTCCGAAAATATAAATATCCTTCTTTTCAAGCGGAATGGAATCAAGCCATTGACCAATATCCTCTTCATCAACCCGTGCAATACTGAAGGCATCCATTACTTTCGACATCTTCTGGCTTGCCTGAATCATTTTGTCCTGAAGATACGCCATTGATTTGAATTTTGGCTCATACACATGACGGGCAATATTGTTATAGTCGAGGTCAATCACATCATCCTGATTATCATAAATATATGTGCCGGGGAATGGTGTTGTCTGAGAAACCATCACCTGATCGGGCTGTGTCTCTTCTATAAAGCGGATAGAGGCTTCAAGGTCTTCTTCTGTTTCTCCCGGAAACCCCACCATCACACCGGTGCCTACGCACAAATCCGGAACCACCCGGCAGGCGTGTTCCACTTCGGCGGCATAGTCACGGACGGAGTAGCGGCGTTTCATTTGTTGGAGGATCGCCTCCGCTCCGGATTGCAACGGCAGGTGCAGGAAGGGAACGAGGGGATGCGTCGCATCGGCCATGCGCTCGAACAATGCTGGGGGCACGGTGGTCGGTT
>NZ_CEXZHP010000323.1:0-1177 GCF_982775275.1 Nitrosophilus sp. | reverse complement strand
AAAGAGATAAGTACAATGGCAACAAGCCCCGAAGGGATCGCTTTGGTAAATTTTGGAAATATATACATAATAAACATTGTAATTGCCACAATGGCATACATCACCCAGTTTTGCCCCTCAAAAAATTTAAACTGAGCCATAGCAATGACTATTGCCAAACCGTTTACAAACCCGTAAAGTGCCGGTTGTGGAACAAGGCGGATAAACTTACCAAACTTCAGTACACCAAAAAGTACCTGAATAATACCGGCAATAATCGTAGCTAAAAGGACATAGTTGAGCATATGGATATAAAGATCATCACCACTAAGCCCTTGTGCCTTTAAAAGGTTGTTTGCTTCAATAACAAGCCCAATGATAACAACGGCAACACTTCCTGTTGCTCCACTTATCATCCCGGGTTTACCACCTATAAGCGCTGTGATAAGTCCTAAAATAAAGGCTGTATAAAGCCCAACAATAGGGCTTACCTCTGCAATAAAACTAAAAGCTATAGCTTCAGGAACCAAAGCAACTGCAACAACTAAACCGGATAAAATATCGTTTTTGATATTTGGAGAGGTATATTTTCTTATGTCAAACAATCTGTACACACCTTGTAAAAAATTGCGCAATTGTATCTAAAGGGTGATGAAGATTAGCTTTTTAATAATAAAAGTGATAGAATTTCATATCATTTTGAAGAAGGAATTTTTATGTTGTATGTTTTTGTTCATCTTGTTCATATCTTTTCAGTTTTTATCTACGGAGGGTTTTTATTTACCGATAACCTCTTTTTATCTCGTATGCAAAATGATTTAGGTGATGAATACCCAAAAGTTCGTGAATATTTTATGAAATATGTACGCCAGGTTGTGCCAAAAGCACTTATTGTTGCGGTGCTTTCTGGTATATACCTCTTTAGTGTCAATTTTGGTGAGATAGCACCAGAGGGGCTTTCAAATTTTCAAATAGTATTACTTATCAAAGCATTTTTAGGCGGTTGGCTGGGATTACGTGGTGTTTTACAGGTATTTTTCAAGATACAGCCACTTGTATTTCAAAGCCACAGATTCCCTTTTATACTTGTTGTAATTATTATTTTCCTCTCACAGCTTATGTTTGCCGTATAAAGCTCTAATCTTCCTATAACCACACTTTAGATATAATCGCGAAATTTCAAATAGAGAATTTAAGG
>NZ_CEXZHP010000322.1:0-1184 GCF_982775275.1 Nitrosophilus sp. | reverse complement strand
GATAATGTGAGTACTCTCCCGCATATTTAAGCCTAGCGTATCTAGCTATCAGACGGTCCATCCCAGCCAGTGCAAAACACATATCTTCCCAAGACCGACGAGGGTTGTGAAAGATTCTAGATGATTGGGTGGTTAGTGATTTAAAATTCTCCTTCGAGTTCTTCCTCAAAGTAAATCTCCATGAATATTTCTTTTGTTGGTATTTTTGGTAAGACCAATTCTACTTCACCAGTCTCTACATAGTTTTGAAACTGTTCACATGCTGTTTCATGGTCACGGCATGTATCATGATTCTCACATCCATCACACGGACTTCCCATCTCGTCCATAATCTTTTTCCAGATTACGTTTGCCATGAGCCGGGCAACTTAACGAAAATCTTGTGCATAAATTTAATAGCTGTCTCATCATTCACCATCTGCGTGGGAAACCTGTACACGCTCCAGCCTTCTATAGCAGCTAAATTATACTTCTCACAGTCCTTGGCAAATCCGGCTCCAGTCACATGGCGACCTTGATTCCAAGTCCCACCTTCTATCTCTACAGCTATCATGTGCTTAGGCCATGCAAAGTCGAACCTAAACCGCCTGTCTTTTAGAAAAACGTATTCTTCTTTCCACAACCCAAGACCCAAGGTACTGTACTTCTTCTCCTCAGTACCAAAGGTCGCATCCGTAAGCTGCTGTGCAAATATTAGTTCTCCCTTACTACGGGATGTAACCACTCTCTAACTCCTTACTTGAAGGCTCTATGAGTTGAGGAACTGGCGCTCTTCTGCCCTGCTTAAACGAAAAGGGCTTTCCACTGAACCACAATGGTATCGTTGGATGCTCTGGATCATAGCGATTCTTTAAGCACGTTAGCCAGCCGTCAGGTTTCCTTGCAAACTCTTCGTTGTCCGGGTTCTCCTGCAACATTTTTTGTTTCTTCAGGTCTTTAAATATGGTGAAGGCATAGTCAGCTAAATCTGAAATCTCTCCGCATCCCTTGATGTCCATTTTATCCGGCATCTTATACTCGTTCTCACCTTTGCGCATATGGGCAACCAAATGGATATGCAACCCAGTGGTTCTTGCAGCCTCTTTCAGCATACGCACAAAGTTCTTTTGACCAAGGTTTAAATTGGCCAGATCCGTCTGAAGGTCTACCATCATGAGAGAGTCTATCACAAGATGTGTAAACTC
>NZ_CEXZHP010000321.1:0-1185 GCF_982775275.1 Nitrosophilus sp. | reverse complement strand
CTTAATATGAGGCTTTTTATTTGGCTGAATACGGTGTTTTCGTCTTTTGGGTCCCAGACTTCCATTATTCTTTCTCTACCAGCATTTTATCCTTTTTAAATTTTTCCAGGTCAATATCATAGACGATATTGAATGAAATAGAACGCCGTTCCTGATTCTTGGTCCTGAATGGATAGGCTGTGTGATGTAGCCACGCCGGAAAGACGTGAAGCTCTCCTACCTTGGGGGACACTTGCATATTATTTCTGTTGAATGCTTGTGGTGTTCCCGCAATGAACTGGATATCACCCACTGCCGGATGGTGGTCCTCGTTCTTGTATTCTTCCGCCAAACCTTCCGGTACCTTCAAGTAAAGAACGCCGGATAAATCACCGGAGTGAATGTGCAGTGGATTAAAATCCCCAGCCCATTGGCTTACGCCCCATACTGTGATGACCTGGCATCCTGTAATATATTTTCTATCAACATTTGTAGTGCCAGGAGGAGCATTCCTTAAATAAGCAAAACTTAATTGATCTTTTGATCCTCGTAGGTCAACGGCGAGCATGCGTTGAGCCATGCTTCTTAAAATATTATAGAAATTTTCTTCCTTCTGAATGAATTCAGTGCTGAGTTTAAATTCCTTCTTGACATTTCCAGCCAGTTGTCCTGAGTAATCATAGTCTTTCAATTTCTGTGGGTCGGCGAGTATTTCATCGCAGTGCGCATTCAGATTATCCACGACATATGAAGGAATAGTCGTCCGCAGTATAACGGGCCCGAAGGGGATGAGAGTATCTATGCTAATGTGTTTTTCCATGGCTTTCTCCTTTTGTGTCTTTCTTCTTGAGGGTCGCGTTAAAAGCTATGCTAATTCGCTGCCGGGTTGGATGCGGATTGGGGGTGACATCGTGCAATAAATAGGAAGGAAACAATAGTATGTCCCCATCGTAAGGATCATGGCCAATCATGTTGGCGTGCGGCATGTGTGGAGGAATCATTCGGTACAATTGCTCGTGCGTCGCGAAACGGATCACGCCGGTCCCTCCCCCCTGCACGTAATAGACTCCTGAGAGGTCCGCGTTGGCCATGTAGTGCGTATGAAATATGTTGGCGGATCCTGGCTCATTTACATTTGTCCAATAGGTTATGTCAGCAGACAATGGAATGTTGGGAAAATAATGATCCGTCCAGCTTGCAAGAATC
>NZ_CEXZHP010000320.1:0-1193 GCF_982775275.1 Nitrosophilus sp. | reverse complement strand
ATTTACAGAGTTAAACTGAATCATAACCTAAAGAACATTAAAAATGAATGGAATATTATGACATGGCATGACTGAAGGCTAGCTGAAGCAAACATTGAATGGATCAATGAATTTGGCGTTATTCAATGCCCAGCTGATCCCAAATATCATCAACCCGCTGTTTTACATCCTTATCCATAACAATTGGCTTGCCCCACTCACGATCTGTTTCACCTTGCCATTTATTGGTCGCATCAAAACCGATTTTAGAACCCAAACCGGAAACGGGTGATGCAAAGTCAAGATAGTCGATTGGCGTATTCTCAATCATCGTGGTATCACGCACCGGATCCATACGCGTTGTCATTGCCCAGATCACATCATTCCAGTCGCGGGTATTAATATCATCATCTACCACAATTACAAATTTGGTATACATAAACTGGCGCAGAAATGACCAGACACCCATCATCACCCGCTTGGCGTGTCCCGGATACTGCTTTTTCATGCTGACCACCGCCATGCGGTAAGAACAGCCCTCTGGCGGCAAATAAAAATCAGTAATTTCAGGGAACTGCTTCTGCAAGATTGGCACAAAAACCTCATTTAAAGCAACGCCTAACATGGCAGGCTCATCCGGTGGCCGCCCTGTGTAGGTGCTATGATAAATAGGTTCTTTGCGGTGGGTAATGCGCTCAATGGTAAACACCGGGAAACGCTCAACCTCATTATAATAGCCGGTATGATCGCCATACGGCCCTTCATCCGCCATATCATCAGGATATAAATAGCCTTCCAGCACAAACTCTGCCGAAGCTGGCACCTGCAAATCAGAGCCAATACATTTTGTGACTTCAGTGCGAGAACCGCGTAATAAGCCCGCAAAAGCATACTCAGAAAGGGTGTCCGGCACTGGCGTTACCGCACCTAAAATAGTTGCCGGGTCAGCCCCCAGTGCAACCGCAATGGGAAAAGGCTCGCCGGGGTGCTTCTCCTGCCAGTCTCTAAAATCAAGCGCCCCGCCGCGATGCGATAGCCAGCGCATAATCACCCGGTTTTTACCCAAAACCTGCTGCCGATAAATACCCAGATTTTGACGTGATTTGTTTGGCCCTTTGGTAATCACCAGTCCCCAGGTAATCAGCGGTGCGGCATCATCTGGCCAGCAGGTCTGAATCGGCAGGCTGTCGAGATCCACCGCCCCACCCTCGAGC
>NZ_CEXZHP010000319.1:0-1195 GCF_982775275.1 Nitrosophilus sp. | reverse complement strand
AATATAGAGATTATTATGATTTATATTTTTTAGCTAACCATTTTAGTTTAAAAACAATCTTTAATCTATCAAAAGATATTTTAGATGGAATTAATCTTAAACTTTTTATTAATGCTTTAGTGTATATTGATGATATAAAAGATGAAAATATTAACCATTTACAACCTATTAAAAAATTATCTTTATTAAAAATAAGAGATTTTTTTGAAAATAAAATAAAAGAGTTGCTTAATGAATAGTGCTGAAATTTTTGAATATTTAAAAGATAATAAAATAGAGCTTTTAATAGTTAGTGATGATAAAGAGGCTCTAATAGCAAGAGATATCGCTTCTTTTTTAGGATATAAAACATTTATACTACCTGATTTTAGGGCAAATTTTGGAGATGATTTATTAAGTTTTAGCGAAGAGCTAAAACAAATCTCAACTTCACTAAATAACTATCATAACTATACTAAAAAAAATAAACTCTTAATCTCTCCTATTAGAACTATTACTTATAAACTACCTAAAAAAGAGTGTTTTAATACTAAAAAAATAGCTTTTGGAGATACGATAAATTTAGATGAATTTAAAACTTTGCTCTATAATTGGGGATATATTTTTGTTGATATAGTAGAGAGTGAGGGAGAAGTTTCTATTAGGGGTGATATTATAGATATTTTTATAGTAGGAGAGGATGAACCTATTAGGATATCATTATTTGATGTAGAGGTTGAGAGTATTAGATATTTTGATATTCAAAACCAAAAATCTTACCAAAAAGAGTTAGAAGAGATTATATTAAGACCTGCTTTTTTAGCTTTGGATGAGCAAAAACTCTCTTTATTAGACCAAAAAATCAAATCAAACCAAAATAATATAATAAATAATATCCATTCTTTAGGGTTTTGGTATTTACAAAGAGATTTTTTAAAAGATTTTGTGTTACTGCATGATTTAAGCGAAGAGATTGAAGAGTATAGGGAATTTTATAAAGAATTTAATGAAGCGGTGCTAAAAGCGGATATCATTCCTGAGGGTAAATGCAAAGATATAAAATGGTCCATAGAAAAAGGTAAGATTAAGATTGGGAATTTAATATATGATGAAAAAACTCCGCTTGAGATTCTAGCTAAAAATGACGTATTGCTTCGAGAATATGAATTAGATGAATTTGTTACAAAGCATTTAAGAAATTTAGATGGTGCTGAGA
>NZ_CEXZHP010000318.1:0-1209 GCF_982775275.1 Nitrosophilus sp. | reverse complement strand
TAGTTATTATTATCCCTGTTATAAGTTATCATTATCACCTGACCCCCTACTGACCCTAATAACCATATAAATTTAAAAATGAAAAAGAAGAGAGAGATTTTAAAATTTATTTGACTTTTGTGGTAAAATGAAATTGGAAATATTATAGATTCTTTAGACTGGAATTAATTATGTCGAAAAAAGATTGGATTGAAGTAAAAGAAAAATTTGAAAATAAAAAATCTGATTTTTTTGAGTTATTTTTAGAGTCAAATGATTTTTTTTATCCATCAAAAAATTTACCAAATATTTTTGATAAAAATAAAAATCTAATATATGCAAAAGATTTAGGTAAAGATAAACCAGGAAGTTGGATCCCTATTTATAGTAAAAAAGATTTACCTGATTTTTTTATACTTAATAAAATTTATCCTATAAGAAGTGGTCAGGCTGCTTTTTTCTTTTATAAAGGTGAAATTTTTTTAAATATTAAAGATATCAAATTTGATGAAATCACTAAAAATAATATAATGCCTTTAGAAGATTTTATACCAAAGTCATTAGAGGTAAAATTTCAAAGAAATGAAAATGCGTATTTAAATAAAGCGGTGGCACTTGGAATCATAAATCATTTTATAGATATTTATGAGCCTCTTAATATATTAAAAACAGAGATAAAGACTAAAAAATATACAAGATTATTATATGGTCAATTTGGAAAAATAAAGTTAATAGATCCTTTAATTTTCAAAACTACCAAAGGTAATAAAGTAATTGAACCAGGATTTCAATTTGAGATAGATTTGGTATTAGAAAATAGTAAAGAATTATTTATTATTGAAGCAAAATGTGGAGAAAAGGAGCGAGAAAATTTTTCACTATTACAACTTTACTATCCCTTAATTTATTTTAAATCGTTAATTAAAAATGGGAAAAGATTAAGAACAATTTTTATTGACATAGTTGAAACTTACAATAAAGAATATTACAAAATTCTTGAAATTAATTTTGAAAATGATCTGTTTGATAAAGTAAACATTATAAAAAGTTGTAAATATTTTTTTTAAACTCTTATAATTTTAGTATGAATGTAAATTTAATACGATTTTTTATACTTATACTTAATTTATTTGCTTTAGTTCAATTTACAATTTTTCAAAAAGCTTGATATTAAACCTCAATCCCAAAATATCTATTTACGAAATAGCCTATTAAAAATGTTATAAGTGT
>NZ_CEXZHP010000317.1:0-1225 GCF_982775275.1 Nitrosophilus sp. | reverse complement strand
TATATATTTTTTTGCTTTTGTATCAAGCATTTTCATTCTCTCTTTCCCTTTTGGCAAAGTAACACGCAACTCTTTCATCTCTTGTAAGAAATCAACAATAGAATCTGGTATCATTTTTTGCAAATATATGCGTAGATGTTTCGCCATAGCAGGGGAACTTCCCGAAGTGGAAACAGCAACGGTCAAATCCCCTTTTTTGATGTAAGAGGGGAAAATAAAATCACAAAATTCTGTTGCATCTACTGCATTACACAGACAGTTGTACTGTTGTGACTCCTTATATATCGCACCTTGCAGTGCTATATTATCAACTGCAACAACCACTATGGCAAAATCTTGTATATCACCCTCTTTATATGCTCTTTGCAGATAGGATAGATGATGCTTGTGTATAAGCTGCATCATCTCATCACTAAACTCCTGTGCAACAAGAGATATATCTTGTGTAAAATCAAGAAGATGCTGCAGTTTTTCACAGGCAATTTTCCCACCACCTACAATAAGTATCTTTTTCTTCTCAAGTTGTAAAAACGCGGGAAAATAACCCATCTTTCCATCCTTTGTAATTTCCAATGCTCCATGCTAATAATATCATAGATAAAAGCATACCGTATCTATTCCCCTATTATTATTGACAAATATCAATCTAAATTTAAAGAAACATCGATACAATCACTCTTAGGCTTCTTAAATACTCAAAAACTCCAAACAAAAGAGTAAATTCTATTGAGATGAGAGAAAGTCTATTGTACAATACTATTTCCAAAGAGCATAACAATGAAACAAGAGATACTTTCAAGAATACAAAAAAATTTTCCACTGGTCCCCAAACCGTTTGAGCATATTGCCGATGAGTTGCAAATGAGAGAAGAGGAAGTGCTTTCCATCCTTAACCAACAAAAAGAAGCAGGTATTATCCGTCAAACTTCTGCTATCTTCGATACAAAACGTCTTGGATACACATCTTCCCTTGTTGCTTTTAAAATAGCACCACAAAAAATCGATAGAGCAGTTGAGATTATCAATGCACACCCTGGTGTTTCTCATAACTACGAAAGAAACCACGATTTCAATATCTGGTTTACGATGGCAGTTGCTCCCGATTCCACTTTAGGGCTAGAAAAAACAATTGAAATTTTGGCATCTCTTACAGAGGCTGATGATTTCATTATGCTTCCCACCCTCAAACTCTTTAAAATCAATGTCAAACTCAACACAACCGGCA
>NZ_CEXZHP010000316.1:0-1234 GCF_982775275.1 Nitrosophilus sp. | reverse complement strand
TTGCGAGTGCAGCTTCACCACCCTCCAATGCAGCAAACCTTTTTTCAAATACATCGGTTGTTGGATTGTTAAGGCGTGTATAGATATTGCCTAGCTCTTTGAGGGAAAAAAGATTGGCTGCGTGTGCAACATCTCTAAATTCGTAAGCTGTAGTTTGGTAGATGGGTACTGCCATAGTGCCTTGTGTATCTTTGTCGTAACCGGCGTGAAGGGCTGTTGTTTGTAAGTCCATTTTATTCCTTTGTTTGTGATTTTGTATCGATTTTCAGGGTTTCATTTTTAAGGTTTTGTAAAAACTCAAGTATATTTTTTTGATAGGCGAGGGTGTCTTCATCTTCTGCCAAATCTAAAAACGGCATAAGGGAATCTATATCTATTTTTTTTGCATAACGGGGAACAATTTTGAGCTCTTTTTGAATACTGAATATAAGTGAGTCTATATCAAGCCCGTTTTTGTTTTTAACTTTGTTTACGAGCTCTTTGGTAGAGAGTAAAAGGAGATTTGCTCTGTCCTCATCACCTGCATAGATATCTAAGGCGGTTTGTTTTACTAAGATATAGTTTTCAACTTTTATAGAATTGTTTGCAGCAATAATGAGCGCAAATATTTTGGCTCTAAACTCCAAAGAGCCGTGATGATGCACAAAAATTTCACGAAAAGCATTAAAAAAATAGTGTTTTATCCTAAACCCAAGTCGCATATATATTCCTTCTTGCGTATTATACACTCTAAAGTTTTTAAAAATGGTATAATTGCGAAAAATATATTGAGAATAGGAATTTTTATGGGTAGAGCATTTGAATACAGAAAAGCATCCAAACTAAAAAGATGGGGGGCGATGTCAAAACTGTTCCCAAAACTCGGTAAGGTGATTACTATGGCAGCAAAAGAGGGTGGGATGGATCCAGATCTTAACCCAAAACTTCGCACCGCTATCTTAAATGCCAAAGCGGAAAATATGCCAAAAGATAATATCGAAGCAGCTATCAAACGTGCAGCAGCAAAAGATAGTGCCGATATGAAAGAGGTAAATTTTGAGGGGAAAGCCCCCCATGGTGTTTTGCTTTTTATTGAGTGTGCAACCGATAATAACACCCGTACCGTTGCTAATGTTAAAAGTATTTTAAACAAAAATGGTGGAGAGATGCTTACAAACGGTTCATTGGAGTTTATGTTTTCCCGTAAGGCACTTTTTGAGTTTGAACTCAAAGAGGGAATCGATTAGAGGAGTTG
>NZ_CEXZHP010000315.1:0-1243 GCF_982775275.1 Nitrosophilus sp. | reverse complement strand
TGAAGGTTACAATGACGAAGTCATTGACATTGTGTTAAGTGTTATTGAGGAAATAGATAGGAAATTATGCGAGGCAAAAACTGAATATGACGAACATACGATAGGATATGATAAATTAGTTTATATATGCGGAGATAGAGTTGTAACTATTTATTACTATCCAGAGACTGAGAATTTACCGTCTAAAACTGTAATATATATCTAGTTCTTTTCTTTCTCAATTTCCTTCTTTCTATTTTTTCTTCTTTATTTTTTAGAATTGGTGGACCCGCCGGGATTTGAACCCGGGACCTACCGGTCTTCAGCCGGTCGCTCTCCCCGCTGAGCTACGGGGGCTAACTTCTAGTATGGCAGATCTTCAAAGTATTTAAAT
This sequence comes from Nitrosophilus sp., assembly GCF_982775275.1. Lineage (NCBI taxonomy): Bacteria > Pseudomonadati > Campylobacterota > Epsilonproteobacteria > Nautiliales > Nitratiruptoraceae > Nitrosophilus > Nitrosophilus sp. The sequence goes on along the minus strand of NZ_CEXZHP010000315.1, from coordinate 870 downwards.
ACCTTACTCTATGGAGTTATCAGTGAGAGGAAGATTCATCAATGTTCAGTGCGACCGAAAGTTCATCATCTACGACATATCTTTACAAAATTTCTAAAAACCTGAATACCATTCTCGGTATGTTCAACCTCAGGATGAAACTGTACTGAGTATATAGGCTTAGAGATGTGTCTCATAGCTTGAACACGTACAAAATCACTATGTGCCAATACTTTAAATAATTCAGGTTCTTTAGAAACTTCAACATTATGACTTTCCCAAGCAATGAAACTCCTACCCATACCTTCAAGAATATCATCCTCATCATCAACATATACAATAACTTCACCAAACTCAGGATTTGATCTTGACAATGATCCACCAAAAACATAAGCAATTATGTGATGACCAAGACATATACCAAGTATAGGTTTTGTAAATTTTCTAACATAATCTATAGAATTTCCAATCTTATCTAAATCATCAGGAATGTTAAACGAACCACCACTTAGAACAATACCATCATACCTCTTCTCAACCTCTTCAACAGGTAGTTCAGGTTTAAACATTTCAGCATCTACACCAATCTCCCTCAATCTCCTATATATCAGATGATTATATTGACCTCCAAAATCTACAACTCCAATCTTCACGATTGTAGATACAGATCTTCTAAATACTTTAATAACTTTCTAATCTTTCTAATTCTCCTTCTAATAAGTCTAAGCTGTCTAGATGCCTTATTAATCTCGTATAATGTTGCTCCTCTCCTCTTCAATTCAACTATAGTTTCTAAAATCCTTCTTTCATAATTTTTCAAATACTCTAACTTACTTCTTAATCTATCAATTTCAAACTTTAAAGATCTTTTAAAAGTGCTATAGCCTGGAC
>NZ_CEXZHP010000314.1:0-1247 GCF_982775275.1 Nitrosophilus sp. | reverse complement strand
AGAGATGGTTGGATGTCAGTGCTCCCTCTCCCGTATTTATGGTAAGGTCTGAATGCATCCCTGCAAGACTAAAAGCACGGACCGCTTCCGGGGAGAGAGCTCCATCACTCATAGCTGAGCGTATAATGGGTGTTTTAGATATAAAAGGTTGTTCCCTCTCCTCCCCAAATGTAATACTGACATCATCATCTACCTCTTTTTCATTTAAGACACTGCTTGCGTGTTTAATGATAAAGCGTGATCCTCCAAACGGCTGACTGACAGAGAAGGACTGGTAGTTTGGTTTGTCTTTGGCTGCGGTGTAAACCCAGTCTATTTTATCTTTAGAATCATAAAAGGTTTCCTCTGCAAAATACTGGCGCAGAGGTTCCCTTAATGCCTCAAAAAGGTATCGAAATCTTCCTATAACAGGGTAGTTGATAAGAAGTGAGTGCTTTCTTTGCACATACTTATCATAAAAATAGAGAAAAATGACAACAAGTGTGGCAAGAACTAAAAAAAGTTCAAAAAAATCGAGTACAATCTCCCATATATTGTCTATAATACCATCTAAAAAGTGCAAATTAAAAATCCTCTAAACGTACTGTCTCTTCTGTTTTATTGAGAAGATCTTTTACCCAGATGGTTTGTGTTTCAAGTTCATTAGAACCTAGAACGCAACAATACTGTGCATTGGCTTTATCCGCATTCTTCAGGTGTGCTTTGAGGTTGCGTGAGCGGTACTCACATGTTGCCTTTGTCTCCTTGCGCTTCTTTTGCGTCAAAGAGATAATAAGATCAACAGCCTCCTCATCCATAGCACCAAGATAAAAACCTTCGCGGGATTCCTGAGGCATTTGAATAAGCTCCATAAGCCTTTCAATCCCCATTGCAAAACCAACAGCAGGGGTGGGGCGACCATCTAAAAACTCTACAAGTCTGTCATAACGACCACCCCCGGCAATCGCGCTTTGACTTCCAATGTTATCGCTTACAAATTCAAAGGCTGTTTTGGAATAATAATCAAGACCACGTACCAAGTTGGTATCTATTTCATAGTGTATATTGTTTGTATCAAGAATCTTTTGGAGTTTTTCAAAATCGCTGTGGCAACTTTGACATAAAGAGTTGATAAGTTTGGGTGCATTTTCATAAAGAGATTGGCATTTTTCGTTTTTACAGTCTAAAATACGGATAGGGTTTGTTGCTTTTCTTCTTTGGCAATCTTCACAAACAGCATCCTCTACACTCTCCATAAAATGAACAAG
>NZ_CEXZHP010000313.1:0-1252 GCF_982775275.1 Nitrosophilus sp. | reverse complement strand
CTATGCCAGCAGAGATCAATTAGATACCTTGATCTCCTATCTTCCTTTGCGCCAAATCATCACCATCACAGGCATACGCCGTTGCGGCAAAAGCACGCTGGCAAAGCAAGCCATTAATTATCTTATCGACAATGGAACACCTGCGCACAACATCCTCTATGTAAACCTTGAACAGCCCTTGTTTTTAGAAGTACGCCATGATCCCAACTACCTGCACACCATCTACGAAACCTACCTGCAACTCATCGACCCGCAAGGGCAGTTGTATATTATATTTGATGAAATACAATTTTTTGACAACTGGCAAATCTACATAAAAAGCCAATACGAACAAAGCCGTAATAAATACATTATTACAGGCTCCAACTCCTCCATGCTGTCAAATGAGCTGATCACCCTGCTCAGTGGGCGTAGCCTCAATATCCATTTGGATACCTTCTCCTTTGGCGAATATTTAGACTATAAAAACATTAGCCACAAAACCGAAATAGAACGAATCAGCAATAAAATTGCTATCCAGCGAGCCAAAGACGAATACCTGCAATGGGGCGGCTTCTACGAAGTATTTAGCATCGAAGACCCCATTATCAAAAAAGAACTGCTCACCAGCTATGCAAAAAACATCCTCTATCAAGACATCATGCCGCGTTATGGCATCCGCAATAGCGAAGTCATCGAACGACTTTTTTTCTACCTGCTCTCCAATGTAACAGGCATACTAAACTACACATCACTGGCAAACACATTCGCCATCAGCACCAAAAGCATCCGTGAATACATCCGCTACTTTGAAGATGTTTTCCTGCTCCAGCGGATCGACAAATATCACAACAAACCCAAAGAACGCATCAAATCATTCAAAAAAATCTATGCCCTGGACAATGGCTTCTTGCAAATTGCACCAAAGCATTCAGATGACCTTGGAAAGTCTCTGGAAAATTGCGTATTTACCGCGCTCTACAAACAGGACAATGGCTTAACCTACCAAAAAGACCGCCACGAAATAGACTTTTACAGCAACAAAACCTACTACCAGGTGGCATATGACATCAGCAATAAAACCACCCGAAAACGTGAAATAAATGCGTTTAAATACTTTACAAAAAGCCCCAAAGACAACTGCAAACTCATCACATTTGACCATAATGAACAGCTTGAAAATATAGAAATACTCAGCATTGATACTTTCTTATTGGGAAAAGCAACATAATCGTCACCTGCGCCTCCGCGCAAGCAGTGCCGGTTCGACTCC
>NZ_CEXZHP010000312.1:0-1259 GCF_982775275.1 Nitrosophilus sp. | reverse complement strand
ATCCTGTACACTCCCTTTTGCCGGTGAAACAATACCTAAGTCTGTACCATTGTTAATAAAATCGGCAGGATACTGAAATGCCACCTCCCCTGCTGTATCTGTTGAAGAGTTTGCATTAAAAGTTACAATACTAACGTTTTTTGTCTGTCCGCTACTTGTAACCGTAATATGGTTCCCATTAATAATAGTCATCTGTGCAATATCTTGAGACACACCGGATGTAGGTGGTGTTACGCCATTAGATGTATTGCCTTCAATTACTGTTGCAACAGCATCACTGTTACCGGATTGACATCCACCAAACATAAACATAAAAACTGCTATTACACCTATAAAAAGAATTTTTACCATCTTGTATCTTACCTTTTTTTCCATTTTTTCCATATTTTTCAGACCTGAAGAGCTATTCTATCTACAACGAGATTAAACTTGCTTTAAATTTTACCTGAGAGAGTTTTTCCACACACAAAACCACTAGCAAATGCCCACTGAAAATTATAACCGCCAAGCTCTCCTGTTATATCAACAACTTCTGCAATAAAATAAAGATTTTTTATCTTTTTTGATTCCAAAGTTTTCAAACACAACGCATCGGCTACAACACCTCCCCTGCTCACCTCTGCTTTGGCAAAACCAAAGTTTCCCGATGGAGAGAAGGTATAATGGTGAAGAGCTTGCATTTTTTTTCTCTCCCCTTTGGTAAGTTCAGAACACACTTTGTCTGCAACACCCAAAACCTCTAAGAGTGCTTTAGCAAGACGCTTTGGAAGAGGTAAAACAGAAGAAAGCAGTTTTTTCCCTTTCATACAATCTTCTACCCTCTTATCGGGTAAAAAATCTATGCTTATATCCCCTTTTTGCCAGTAAAGCGATGCAGACAAAACAGCAGGACCACTTATACCTTTATGGGTAAAAAGCATCTCCTCTTTTAGGAGTTTATCTGCTACACGTATATGAACATAACAGCTTAGACCACTAAGCTCTTTCATCCAAAACTGCTCCTTTTGTAAAGTAAGACCCACAAGTGCAGGGGTGAACTCTTTTACCTCTATGGCAAACGCTTTTGCTATCTGCAATCCTATATCTGTCGCACCTATATGGGCAAAACTTTTACCGCCTGTTGCAACAACAACTTTATGCGCTTTCAAAGCTCCTTTGTCTGTGTGGACAATAAAATCCTCACCCTCTTTTGTAACACGCAAGATGGAATGCTTCAGCAGAAATGTTGCGTGTTTGGCGTTGCTGCACAACGCTTCAAT
>NZ_CEXZHP010000311.1:0-1261 GCF_982775275.1 Nitrosophilus sp. | reverse complement strand
CAGTTGCAGTGTTGTAGCCAAAGAGTCACTAACACGCAAGTTTGTCAATATAAACGGTAAAGTTGCCCAGCTTGTGGCCGCTGCGTGTGATGAGGTGTATCAGGTAACAGCGGGGATAAGTGTGCGTATTAAATGAAAAAACTCTTAGATGGTTTTGCTTTGGCGGTTTCTTTGTTGAGTCTAGTTCCTTTTTTTAAGGTGCACCATTTTTTTAAGGGTATCAACGGTTACAGTGTAATGCTATACCCTTTTGTGGGTTTTTTGCTTGGGCTTGTGGTGTGGGGATTGTATATGGCACTTACCCCTTGGGTGCCTCATACACACCTTTTGGTATTGCTTTTTGGTGCATGGGTGTTGCTAACGGGAGCGTTGCATCTTGATGGTTTTGCCGATACGATAGATGGTTTCTTTGTGCCGAAGAACAAAGCCCTTAAGGTGATGAAAGATCCCCATAACGGAGGGATGGGGATGCTCTTTAGCGGTGTGTTTTTGATTCTTAAAGCCTCTAGTGTGGTTGCCCTTGGTGCAGATGTGTATCTTATACCCCTTCTTTTGCTTTTAAGTCGCTTTGGTGTGGTTGTTGCCATCTACTTTTTTTGCTATATCTCCCCCAATGGTATGGGGAGTTTGGCAAAAAAAGAGTTTGGTTTTTGGCACTTTATAGTTGCGTGTTGTTATACGCTCCTTGTTGTAGCTCTTTATGGGGGTTGGGGTTTTTTATGTGCAACGCTTGTAACTTTACTTGTATTGGCTAGAGTGTTTTACTCCCGCTATGGCGGCTTTAACGGTGATATGTATGGTTTTAGTATAGAGGTAACAGAACTTGTTTTGCTTAATATTGCGGTGGTGGGATTGTGAAAATTACACTGCTAAGGCATACAGAGGTTGCAGAGCCTTATAGGGGAAAATATAACGGACATAACAATATAGGTCTGAGTAAGAGGGGAAAAGAGGATGCCAAAAGGTTGGCACAAAAATTTGCAAACACCCCTTTTGAGAGAGTCTATTGTAGCGATTTGTTACGTGCCAAAGAGACACTCCAACCTTTTGTACAGGCACAAGATGCTATCTACACAAAAGCGTTGCGGGAGAAGTCGTGGGGCAGACATGAGGGGATGAGTTTTGAGCAGATAGAAGCAGAGGGGATTGTCTATACAAACTTTACACAGTGGATAGAGGCACTTGATGGTGAGTGTTACCACAACTATATGCAGCGGTTGGAACATTTTTTTACACAGGAGATTTTCCATCTTGAGTGTGA
>NZ_CEXZHP010000310.1:0-1265 GCF_982775275.1 Nitrosophilus sp. | reverse complement strand
CGCACAGGTAAACAAGTCTTTTGTTGTTGCCGACTACGGCAGAACAGAAATACTCTTCTGCTTTACTGCTGATGGTGCGTCAACCAACCATCCTAACAAGGCTGTAGTGTGGAACTATATTACCAATACTTTCTGTATCAGAGACTTACCTGATGTGGCGCACATGGGTTACGGAAACGTAGGAAACCCCACTACGGCGACTACATGGGCTGCTACCAGTGATAGCTGGGTAGGTATTACAGGTCCGTGGACTATGAGTTATGATTTACAGGATAAAGTCCTACTATTTGTTGATCCGGGTAATACAAAACTATATAGAGACAGGTCTGGTAACAAGGAAGATACTACGAACATGACCTCTTATGTTGAAAGGACAGGTCTATCACTGAACGCAGAAGGTCAGCCAGATCATACATCAGTAAAGCGTATCAGTTCCATATGGCCCAAGATGTCTGCCAGTGGTGCCGATACTATAAATGTTTACCTTGGTACCCAGATGTCTACTGAAGGTGGTATCTCATGGAACGCACCCGTAACATTTAACCCTGACAGCCAGTCAAAGGTATCCGTTAGAGGTACTGGGAAGATGTATGGGGTACGCTTTGAGTCAACAACTGATATGAACTGGGAACTTGATGGTTACACTATAGAGGTAGATAACGTAGGTAAGCGTGGCTCAAGGAGTTACTGATGGCAACCTATGCAGATAGGGTAGAGAAGAGTGTAACGAGGTATGAGCCTGGACCACTGCCCGAAGAGGTAGAAGATTTAGGTGGTTATGTTGTTAGCGAGTTGAAAAGACTTGGCAGCATTCTACTCAATCAATCTATATTCAGGCTTGAGCCTGTTCACGCAGAACCAGCTAGACCACGCAAAGGTGATATAAGATACGCAGATGGTACTGATTGGAACCCCGGAGCAGGGGAAGGGATATACTGGTATAACGGAACAGCATGGGCAAAACTATAACTCAGATTGAAGCAGAGAGTACACAAGCACCTTCATGTAAGGTTGCTCTTGTCAACTGTGAAGATATTGAACTGGTGTGGGCTGACGTTACACCACTGGTGGAGAAGGCATTACTTCATGCAGAAGGTGAACTCATATCGAGTGATATAAGGAAACATCTGGATACAGGTGATCTACGCTTATGGGTAGCCATGGAAGACAGGGATATTATAGCAGCGATGGTAACTGAAATAATACAGTATCCAAGAAAGAAGATAGTCAGAGTTATCACTGTTGCAGGGAAAGATATGAGCATG
>NZ_CEXZHP010000309.1:0-1274 GCF_982775275.1 Nitrosophilus sp. | reverse complement strand
TGCCAACGATATTCGTCAAGGAAAAGTCCCCCAATACAAAGGTGCGTATGAAGATTTTGAGTTTGTACATGTTGAGATAGCCAATTACTATGCACTTAAAAATCAGCTCTCTCAAGAGGAGCTGAAAAATCTCAGAGAGCAAAACTCCCAAAATATTATTGCCGAGATGCTGCATCGTGTTGTAGCTTCGATTGAAAAAGCGCGTTACCGCCTTAACAACAAACGTATTAAAGAGTATTTGAACTATTTTCAGGTGATTACACCGATGAAAGGGGGTATATTGGGAACTGCCAACCTCAATAAAGTGTTGCAGGAGTATTGTAATCCAAACCCCAAGCGGTGTATTAAAAAAGGGGAGATGGAGTTTCGTTTGATGGATAAGGTGGTCCACACCAAAAACGAAAATATGACAAGCTGGAGCGGGAGTGCCTTTAAAGAGAATGAGGATGCGTGTGAGAGGCGAATCTTTAATGGGATGAGTGGATTGCTTTTTAAAATAGATGAAGAGGAGGAGCAGGCGTATGTGTTTTACCCCAATGAGGATGTTGTGGTACGGTATGAGTTTGATGAAATTGCAAACTACCTTATGCTTTCGTATGCACTTACTATCCATAAGGTACAGGGGATGGAGTATGATATTGTGGTAATTCCTATGAGTTTTACCCATTTTATTATGCACAATACCAAACTGATATATACAGCCGTAACAAGAGCCAAACATCGTTGTATCATTATAGGGGAGAGTGGAGCGTTTGAGAGTGCGTGTCGTCGTCTTGAGACAACACGCAGAGATACCGTTCTTTTAGAACTTGGAGCATAAGAAGGGAGTATATTATGCAATACTACAAAGAGAAAAACCAACACGCAATTGTCTGCCTGTTATGTCGCCATTACTGCACACTGCAAGAGGGTAAAAGTGGTATATGTGGTGTTAACTATAACAAAAATTCCAAACTTTTTAATGCTACATACGCACACCCCTCTGCACTAAATCTTGACCCCATTGAGAAAAAACCGCTTTACCATTTTTTACCTGCAACCACCTCATTGTCTCTTGGAACGGTGGGATGTAATTTTCGTTGTCCGTTTTGTCAAAACTATTCCATCTCTCAAACATCACAGGTGGATGAGCGTATAGAACTTTCTGCACAAAAGGTGGTTGATTTGGCATTGGAATATGGTGCAAGCTCTATAAGCTATACCTACAATGAGCCGGTTATCTGGTCCCCCTATGCCAAAGATATAGCTCTTTTGGCAAAAGAGGCAGGACTCAA
>NZ_CEXZHP010000308.1:0-1280 GCF_982775275.1 Nitrosophilus sp. | reverse complement strand
AAAGTTTGACTTAGTTATATATGCTTTCAATATTTTTGGTATTGGGTTTTTATATAGATTTTCATCAATATTTATCTGTGGGCAAAATTCTAGACTTTTAGTATATGTACATATACCACAATTTGAGCATAAATCTAGCTCGGTCATTTTCTTTCTTTGTTCAACAAACATTTACATTTACGAGAATGTGTGAATATTTAACATTTTTTAACTATTGAAAAATATTCTACTTAAGCTATTGTAGTACTTGTATGTGTAGTAAGTATTGCATATGTTAGACTTAAAGTTTTGCAATTATCAAATATTTACTATGATAAAACTTCTAGTTTCAGATAGGAACTTTCAATGAAGCTGAGAGATGGTTACGATAGTATTTGAACCTTATGGAAGGAAAATTGATGTTTGTAAAGGAGAAACTGTATTAGATGCTGCTATTAAATGTGGAGTAGTTATTAGGAGTATTTGTGGTGGTAAAGGTGCATGTAAGAAGTGTAAGGTAAAGATAGAGAGAGGAAAGTATAGACTGCTCACAGAGGAAGCACAGTTAGAAGATGGAACTGTACTTGCATGTCAGGTAGTACCTGAAGATGACTGTACTGTATACATACCTGAAGAATCTAGATTAGGAATTCAAAAGATACTTCATAGAGGTAAATTAATTATTGAAGAGGTTAATCCAAGTATAATTATAGAAAGATTTGGAGATTATGTAAAAGTTCTCGATGAAAATGGTCGAATACTTATAGAGGGTAGATATGTAAAACCTTATGGAATTGCTATTGATATTGGAACAACAAAGATAGTAATCTACCTAGTAGATTTAGAAAGTGGTAATATAGTATCTGAAATATATGATATAAATAGACAGGTAATATATGGTGATGATCTTATGAGTAGAATAGAGTATTGTATTAGAAATAGAGATGGGTATAGAGATTTGAATAGAACAGTTATAGAGTGTATAAATAGTATGATAGATAGATTATGTAGATCTTCTAATGTAGATAAAAGACATATTGTTAATGTTGTTGCTGCAGGTAATACTGTGATGACATACCTATTCTTAAATAGAGATGTTAGAGGATTTGCAGATTCTAAATTTGAAGTAGAGAAAGGTAGTTACACAACTACAGCTGGAGAATTAGGACTTGATGTTCATAGTAAGGCAAGTGTGTATTGTCTACCGTGTGTAGGGAGATTTTTAGGTGGTGATGTTATTGGTGATATACTATCATCAGGAATGTGGAGAAACGATTCAATACAACTACTCATAGATATTG
>NZ_CEXZHP010000307.1:0-1280 GCF_982775275.1 Nitrosophilus sp. | reverse complement strand
CTTTTAGATAAAATAACAATCGAATAAAAATCAGGAAACTATACAATGGCGAAATATATAAAACTTTTATCATCTTTCTTACTGCTGATACTTCTAAGTGGATGTACCAAAGAGCTTGATGAATATAATAAGCCGGCAATCTACTGGTATGAGAAACTTGTGGAGTCTGTTGCCGATGGGAATTTGGACAAGGCGGATGATTATTACTCCTCTTTGCAAGGGGAACACATCGCTTCACCTTTGTTGCCCGAGGCAACGATGATCTTGGCAATTTCGCATATGTACCATGAAGAGTATCTTTTAACGGAACATTTTTCACATGAGTATGTCAAGCGATATGCCAATGAAAATGAGCGGGAGTTTGCAGAGTTTTTGGTTGTTAAAGCAAAATATATGGCATTACCAAATCCACGAAGGGATCAGGTTCTTATTAAAGATACTATCCGTGCTGCTAAAAGTTTTAAGCGTAACTATCCAAATTCTCAATACTACTATTTGGTAGATTCTATGCTTACAAATCTTTATTTGGCAAATGCAACTCTCAATGAAACTATTGCACTGCTGTATGAAAGAATAGACAAACCAAAATCAGCAGCCTATTATAGAGCTTTAAAGCCAGAGCCATGGATAGAGTGGGATAAGGTGGAAAAATCAAATGCCCCATGGTATAGAGAGTGGTTTGAGGGTGATGGAACCGCTTCTTGGTATGGATTTTTACTCCCTGATACCCGCAGTGTTGTTTCACGAAACTCTGTAACAGACACTGATGCAAACATAACAATAAAACCAAAGGATATAAAAGAATGAAACTAAGCAATTATGGAGAGTTTCCGGCAGATATTCCGGTTATAGCCGAAGATGAACTGTTTTTATACCCGTTTATGATATCTCCGTTATTTTTAAATGATGAAGCCAATATAGCCGCAGCAACAAAGGCTATAGAGGAAAATACCCTTGTTGTCGTATGTCCGACAAAACCTTCCCATGAAGGGGAGAGAGATTATGATGCACTCTATGATGCAGGTGTTGTTGGCTCTATTATGAGAAAGGTCTCTTTGCCCGATGGAAGAGTAAAGGTACTTTTTCAAGGTTTGGCACGGGCAAGACTTGTAAATAAACTTTCCGATACTCCTTTGATAGCCCGTGTTGATATTATAGAATCCAAAGAGGTTCATAGTTTAAAGATAGATGCGATTTTAGAAGTTGTAAGGGAGAAAGTTCGTATGCTCTCCGGAGTGAGTAATTATTTTCCACCTGATTTGCTAAGAACTATTGAGGAA
>NZ_CEXZHP010000306.1:0-1292 GCF_982775275.1 Nitrosophilus sp. | reverse complement strand
CTCTTTTTATACTCTTTGAAATTGACAGAGAGAATTTTAGAGTGGGGAAAGAGAAAATAGAAGTTAAATATTAAAAGTGCCGAGAGTAACAATGCAGGTTTCATCAATGTTTTGACTAAAAAAGAGGGTTTAATACCCAAAGAGAACAGCACCACTATCTCATTGTCGTTAGAGAGTTTAAATACAGAAAGTGCTGCAGCGATAAAAAAAGAGATGGGCAAGATGTAAAAAAGTATCTCAGGGAGTACAAAAAGGTAGAGTTTTGCCATCTCAACAATGTTGAGTTTAATCACTGCCGTGTAGGTTGCAAGTTTAATAGAAAACACAACAGAGGCAATGGCAAAAAGGGGTAAAAAAGTTGTCAAAAACAAAGAAGAGAGGTTTTTGAGTATATACTTCTCTAAAATCTTCATCTAATAGTTTGCCTCTATATAACGCATAATCTGACTGTCATAAACAAAAACGATAAGGGTAGCTAATGCTAAAAAAGGAACAAAGGGAACACGCTGCTCCTCAGTGCTTTTTTTCATTACAAGCAACATAACAGGGAGTGCCAACAGTGCTGATAAAAAGATGGCAACAAGTCCGAGTTTCACACCAAGAAGCGCTCCCATTGTTGCTGCTACCATAATATCACCTTCCCCCATAGCTTCTATAAAAGGGGTTCTGTCGTAATGTTTGTTCCATGGGGTTTTTGTCCGAAGACCCGCACGAAAAACAGAGGAGGTCATATAGTAAGAGAGGGCAAAACGAAGGAGGGTAAAACCACCCGTAAAAAGGAGTGCATTGGTAAGGTTTTGCAAAAGCATATCGGGTGAATACGCTCCAAGTATGGCAAAAACAATCGCAAGAAGGTTGAGTGAATCGGGTACCATTTTGTACTTAAAATCTATCATAGCAAGTGCTAGAAGCATTAAGAAACTCATAGCTATAAAAAAAGCCTGAATACTCAAAGAGTACTTTAAAGCAACAAGAATAAAGATAGTTGCCGAGAGGAGTTCAATAAGGGGGTATTGCAGAGAGATTTTTGTTTGACAAAAAGAGCATTTGCCACCTAAAAATATCCATGAAAACAGCGGGATATTGTGCCATGGTTTGAGTGGTGTATGACACTCTGGACAATGAGAAGCACCAAAAACAACACTCTCTTCTGCCGGTATGCGTAGAATAACAACATTTAAAAAAGAGCCAAATATAAGCCCCATCACACAGGCAACAGCAAGTTCCATCATTGTAAAAGCCCCCCAAAGCGGCGTTGCACTTTTGTAAATTTTTTAATAATCTTTTCAAGC
>NZ_CEXZHP010000305.1:0-1300 GCF_982775275.1 Nitrosophilus sp. | reverse complement strand
CCATACACTCAACTCTGAAGAGATGACAACTATAGAGGAGTTTGTCAAAAATGTAGATCAAGAGAAAAAAGAGATCTACTATCTCACAGCAAAATCATCGATAGATATGCTTAAACACTCTCCTGTACTTGAGAAGTTTAAATCCCGCGGTATCGATGTGCTTCTACTCAATGAGGAGGTTGACACTATCATCTTCCCTATGGTAACGGAGTACAAAGAGTATAAACTCGTCCCTGCAGCAGATGCAAAGTTTGAAGAGAGTGATGAGGAGAAAAAAGTAAAAGAGGAGCTTGTAAAAGAGTATGAAAGTTTTACAAAAGAGTTCAAAGATATCTTAGGTGATGCTGTAAAATCTGTAGAGGTCTCTACTGAACTTACAGAGTCTGCTGTTGCTCTTAAAGCAGACAAAGAGGATCCTGCATACATGATGGCACAAATGATGAAACAGATGGGTCAAGGTGGTGATGCTCAGGAACCTGCACCTATTTTGGAGATTAATCCAAAACATGAATTGATCCAAAAACTTAAAGAGTCTGCAGATCAAAACCTTATAAGTGATGCGGCACATGTTCTTTTAGATCAAGCAAAACTATTTGATGGACAAGAACTTGATGATACTGCAGATTTTGTTACAAGATTAAACAGAATTATTGCAAAAGCATTATAAAAGAAGGTGGGTGTAATGGTAGCACTCACTAACATATCTCCACATTTTATGCTCATATAAGGGAGCAGCCCTAGGAAATATGCTATATTTTAAAAATGTTTAGTAAATTAAAAGTAACAAAAAATCTTTACACTGTAAGCACTAAAAGCGGGACGCTTCTTCGTGATGCAAAGAAGCGTCTTGATGTACTGAGTAAAGGTAAATTAAAAGATTTATCGATTATAAAAGATTATACGTATAACCCTGATCTTGCAGTTGAGGAATTGGGGATTGACTACGACTTGGTTTTGCAGTTACTTGATGATTATGTTGCTCAAACTATTAAATCGATTGTGCAGTTTGAGGAGCATATGAAGAGATTGCAATATTCTCAATCTGAAGATCTTATTCTGGATTATCAGGCTTTTAGAGAGCTCGCACACAAAAACCTTGGAGTAGCAAGAAATTTAAGAATCAAAGATGCAGAAGTTTTACTGTATGAATTGATGAAAAAAGATGATTTAGATTATCTTATACTGTGCCTAGAAGCACTGAAAGCGTGCGCAGTACGTCTTTCGCCAAAATGTGCATACGATACCCTTACACTCATAGAGGTCAAAAATACTCTGCTACATGGTGAGGGGTAGTTCTATG
>NZ_CEXZHP010000304.1:0-1304 GCF_982775275.1 Nitrosophilus sp. | reverse complement strand
TAAGTGGGATAAAAATCCGTTTATACAAAAGAAACATAGACAAAGATTAGCAATGCTATCAGGAAGTGTAGGGATAGTAAAAGTAGGTGCTGATTCTAAAGTTGAGATGAAAGAAAAGAAAGATCGCGTAGAGGATGCGATATACGCGACTAAAGCCGCTTTACAGGAAGGTATTGTTCCAGGCGGTGGTATCGCGCTGTTGAATGCTTCCCAATATGTAAAGAGTAAAGGTGTTGGAGAAAAGATACTGCTAAATGCTATAAAATCACCGTTTGAAACAATACTTGATAATGCAGGTATGGTATGTGGTTTAGATTTAACAGTGGGTAAAGGTATGGATGTAATAACCGGTGAGTTTGGGAAAATCCTGATAAGGCCGCCTCGCATGATCTTGCGGATGCGTGCCGGGCGCTTGTAAATGGCGCCGATGTTAAGGTGCCAGAGGCCAATGCTATCGGATGTTCGATCAAGTGGAAGGCGAACGGTCAGGAGCGCAGTTAATTATTCTCAGCCATCCCAGGCAATGTATCGCAATGCGGGAAGTTAAGGGATTGTGTTATCGCGTAATCCATTACATTTTTGTTGTTACGGCAGGATGCAAATATCTTCGGCACGAATTTCTTTCGCACTCTGCTCATCACGACGATTATTTCCCCGTGCTTAGACTCGATAGTTACTCTTTCCAAAATCGGCTCCTTTGCCGTGCCCAGCACGTCTAGCAACGCATCGAAATCGTCTTCTTTTGAAAAAGAAATAAGTGCACATGTTTCCGGAGACGATCTGACAATGACATTTATAAGCGCCATTATTTCTTCTTCCGGATCCATAGTTGCCACCACATTGGAATTTTTAAGCATCCTGCGTACTCTTCTGCCGGGTATGGTCCTGGCTGCTGGTAGCTGCACTTCGCGGATATGGATATATACTCCGATCTCATGTGATACAGCGGATATCCTTTCTCTGAAGTCGGTCATATTGTCATCTACGTACGGATTGTATGCGTCTGTGCCGTCTCCGCGATATTCGGGATGGATTTTAATCTGTTCCACAAACGATTCCCAACTCGTTTCATGTGGCCGAAGGATAGATACGGTTTTTGAATTTGCCGGAAGCATTGGGTGTCCATTTTGCACATTTATGAGTGAATGGCAAACGAATTTTGGTTATGTATATGCCATTTATGCGCAAATGGCATTTTCTATTGCATAGAACACGATATTTGTGTTTAATGTCAAGCATGCGGAATCATCTCAATGTATGGGAAGCGTTGCGCAGAGACGCACAGATTGCCAATATGCTGGAGC
>NZ_CEXZHP010000303.1:0-1306 GCF_982775275.1 Nitrosophilus sp. | reverse complement strand
CTCCACGCCTCTTTTGCAGCTTCTTGTGAGCCAAAAAATATCTTTGCATCTTGCATCTTTACTTCCTAACAATCTTTTTTTCTGTAAAAATTATATCATCTTAACAATAATCTTATACAATATGGTTATGAAAACGTTCTTTTTACTCATAATAGTACTCAATACACTCTTTGGATACGAAACAGATTCTTGGATACACAACTATGAAAAAGGTGTGCAACTTGCCCAAAAGGAGCATAAAAATATCTACCTTTTTATAGGTGCAGACAGATGCCATTTTTGTAAAATGTTTAAGGAGAAAACACTCTCAAAACCTGAAGTGATGCAGCGTCTCAACAAAGAATACGTTACTATCTACCTCTCACGTGACAGACATACCATACCCGATAAATTTGAAAAATTTGGCGCTCCGAGGCACTATTTTTTAGATCAAAACGGAAAAATTTTATTTGGAACTTTTGGTGTTTTGGAACCTGCGGGATTTTTTACTGTTTTAGATGAAGCAGATCTCAGCAAAGAGGATTAGAGTGTTATATTTTCAAGCATCTCCACATCTTCAGAAGTCACTATCACAGCATCAAAAACATAATCCCCCACGTAAGCGTTTTTCTTCATATAAATTTGTGCTGTTTTAATCAGCTTGGAGAGTTTAGAGGGGGTAATATTTTGGATGGAGCGTTCATAATCCTCACCGCTTTTTACCTCAATAAAATGCAACACACCCCCTTTTGAAGCGATGATATCTAGCTCCCCAAAACGACTGTAAAAATTCTGCGTAACAATCAAAAAACCTCTCTCACGCAAAAACGCAACAGCCCGCGCTTCGGCAACATCTCCTTTTGCTCTGCTCATCTACTTGATACGCACCATCATAATGCTTCGTTTGCCATTTTTCTCAAGCATCTGAATCTCAAAAAACTCTTCAAACTCTTTAAATATCTCTCCCCATGTTTTGTAGCCGTAATTTTTAGCACTTGTAGAGTTTTGATTTTTTAGATAGGTTCCAACCTCTGAAACATACGCAAAATCATCATCCCCTTTTTTATGGCGGATGGCATTTTTTAAAATGTTGATAAGTTTTTTATCTTGTGAAAGCTTTGTGGTTGCGTGTTTGACACCAAGTTCTATAAACTCACTACACGCTTTTTGTAAAACATTTTTGGTTTTTGCTTCACCAAATCCTATCACCTCTATACCTTGCGACTTTATCTCAATCACCAAAGGGGTAAAATCACTGTCACTCGTTGCAAGTGCCACATAATCGATTTTAGAATTTTGGCAAATGCTTTTCATCACATCTACTGTC
>NZ_CEXZHP010000302.1:0-1313 GCF_982775275.1 Nitrosophilus sp. | reverse complement strand
TTTAATATAATTTTTTATTTTATTTACATGTGAATATAAATTATTTATATCATCTAAAATTTTTTTAGTATTATCAAAATTTTCTTTTAGATAGCTATCCATTCTTGCCATATACTCTTTATTAGCATCACTTTGTTTTTCAAGATCAAGTATTTTTTTTATAGCCTCTTTTTGTGCAGGTGATTTTTCTTCTAAATATTTTTCAAAATATATAAGATAGTTTTCGGGAGTGGGTGGAACCATATCTTTTATCATACGATCTACAACTTGTTTAGCAAAAAGATTTATCTGTTGAAGTTTTCTTTTTCTTTCCTTGACATCTAAATTTTTTTGCTCTACAGAAATATCTTCAATATTTTTGCTAGTTTCGTACACAACTTCTCCCGAACTATCTATCTTATATTTCATAACTTTTATAAACTTCTAGTTAAAACTTTATCTATAAGTCCATACTCTTGTGCTTCTTTGGCACTAAGGAAAAAGTCTCTCTCAGTATCAGCTTGGATTTTTTCCAAAGGCTGTCCCGTTTGCTCTGCAAGAATACTATTTAGTTCATCTTTCATTCTTTGTATCTCTTTTGCTTGTATCTGGATATCAGTAGCTTGTCCTTGAGCACCACCTAAAGGTTGATGTATCATAACTCTAGCATGAGGTAGAGCATATCTTTTTCCTTTTGCTCCCGAACTTAGTAAAAATGCTCCCATAGAAGCAGCCTGTCCGATACAGATCGTGCAAACATCCGGTTTTATATAGTTCATAGTATCAAACATACTCATACCACTTGTGATAACTCCACCCGGAGAGTTGATATATAAAAATATATCTTTATCCGGATCCTCAGCCTCTAAAAATAGAAGTTGAGCAACTATACTTGCAGAAACTGCATCATTTACCTCACCACTTAACATGATAATTCTATCTTTTAAAAGTCTTGAATATATATCGTAACTTCTCTCTCCACGACCGGTTTTTTCTACTACTATTGGAACATAACTCACTTTTGTCTTCCTTTTATATTATTTTCTAGCCTCATCAAACAGTTTTCTAAAAAGTCTATCCTCTACGATAGCCATTTTCACAGCTGGTAAAAGACCTTGTTGTTCATACTGTTTTAACATCTCTTGAGGATTTTGTCCCATTTGTAAAGCTTCAAAGTATAGAGTTTGCATAACCTCTTGATCGCTTACTTCAATACCCTCAAGTTTTGCTAACTCATCTACTAAGAAGGTTATTTTTACACTATCACTAGCCTCTTTTCTAAACTCTTCTCTTTTTTTATCACCTACGAAAGGTACAGCAAAATATCTTCTATA
>NZ_CEXZHP010000301.1:0-1314 GCF_982775275.1 Nitrosophilus sp. | reverse complement strand
AGTGAGAGTGCCGGAGGACTTCGTCACCCTGTAGAGGAGATGGCACAAGCGGTAAAAGCATACAATCCCGATATTATGATTATAGCAGATGGGATTACAGCCGTTGGTGTAGAAGCGATAGATGTAACCAATATTGATGCACTTATTGCAGGGAGTCAAAAGGCATTAATGCTCCCTCCGGGTCTTGCAATTTTAGGTCTGAGTGATGCTGCCATTACAAAAATCGGCAAGGGGAGAGGATACTACCTTAACCTGGCAAGCGAGATTGCAAAGCAAAGACAAAATACAACAGCATATACAGCTGCAACAACTCTTGTTATAGGGCTTTTAGAGGTTTTAGAAACAATTGAAGCAAAGGGCGGCATAGAGAAACTCTACGAAAAAACAGCTATAAGAGCGCGTGCTGTCAAGGAAGCTATGGAGGCAATAGGGCTTCATATCTACCCAAAAACACCCGCAAAATCTATGACAACCATTGATGACCAACACGCAAGTGAGATAAGAAAACTCTTAAAAGAGCGTTACGGTGTCAATGTTGCAGGGGGACAGGACCACCTTAAAGGGAAGATTTTTAGAATCAATCAGATGGGTCTTATAGAAGATTATGAGATGGCGTGGGTTGTAAACAGTGTTGAACTTGCTCTTGATACGCTTGGCAGAAGAAAATATGATGCAACCGCAACAAAAGTATTGAATGAAATCACTTTTGGATTAGGGAGATAAATGATACTCGAACATGAAATTCCAAACGGCTCCAAACTCTACTTTGCGCAGAGTGCAAAAGTAAAACGCCGTATTGAACATATTGCCAGTGATATTCTTGATAAACACGGATATGAAGAGATTGTCACGCCTGTATTTTCGTACCATCAGCACAAATCTATAGCAGATGAGAGGGAACTGATTCGTATCAATGATGAGAAAAACAATGCACTTTCATTGCGTGCAGATTCCACGATAGATGTTGTTCGCATTATTGAGAAGCGTCTTGGATCAAACACGCAACAAAAAAAATGGTTTTATATTCAGCCTGTATTTACCTACCCTACCAATGAACAGTATCAAGTGGGTGTGGAGTATATGGGGGAGACAACACTTGCGTGTGTGATGAATATTGCCACGGAGATTTTTGAAAAACTTGAACTCTCCCCATTGATGCAGATTTCCAATATGAGAATTCCACAACTTTTAGTTGCGATGTTTGAAGAGCTTACCATTGATGATTTTCGACATATCAATATTGATAAGTTTATCTCTTTGGAGGTAGATTGGTTGACACAACTTGTTTATCCGCAACATCTAGAACAGGTGGAT
>NZ_CEXZHP010000300.1:0-1323 GCF_982775275.1 Nitrosophilus sp. | reverse complement strand
ACTACCCAGATCTGGGTAGTTGTTTATTTGGGCAAGTGCTACTCTTTTTGATTGTTTTTGTGTCTCTCTTTGTGTGAGTAGAATCTCTGGGTTACTCTCTTTGAGCGCATTTTGCAGTTGGAGTAAGTTTGGTTTTTTCTCTATGCTTAGATTAATGGCTAAGTTGTTTACTTTTTGAGCCGCAAGATAGGAGAGCCTTGCATAGGCTGCTGCCTTTTTTGCCTTCAAGGCACTTCTTTGGACTTTGAGATCTGAGAGCGAGAGTTCTGCTTTCATAATGCCCATATGTTGATTGCTATTTACACTGCTGTAGGATTCATAAAGGCGGATATTTTGTTGTGTCAGGAGGATGTATGTATCGATGATTTGTATCTCCTCACGCAACTCCCAGATAGTATATGCCTCATCTTTGATGCGTCCAACAAGTTTGACTTTTGCAGCGTGAAGCTTTTCTTGAAGCACGCTCTGCTCAGCAAGAGCGACAGCTTCTCTTTTTTCTCTTTTAGAGTAGGTGGGAATCTTTTGTTTGAGTGTAAGGACGCTTTGACTCATCGCCTGAGAGTTCTCAAGGGTGTTTTTTGTCAGTAGCAGTTCAGGATTTTCAAACTGATCTGCAATCTCAATATTTTGCTTATTGGCAGCAAGGCGTGCATTGATAACTTCAAGTGAGGGAGCGCGTGAGAGAGAACGCTCTATAAGCTCACTCAGTGTTACAGCCGAGAGTGAGCTTGCAAGTAAGAGTGCACCAAAGAGTAAATTTTTCACCATCTTTTCCTTTTAGAAATTGAGTGTTGTTTTTATGCGAGACTTTTTGCCTGTTTTTGGAGTGATGAAAATATGCAGCTGCCATGTTCCGTTCATCGCAAGGTTTAAAGTGGCTTCATATTTGCCATTGCCTAAGCTTTTTGCCTCAACTTTTGAACTCATCGCAGGCATACCCGGCATCGCAGGCATAAAAGCTTTAAGTGTTACTTTTGCATCATCAAGTGTTTTGCCGTCTTTTTTGAGCTCGACAACAAGTGTATTTGCCCCTGTTGTAAGTGGCTTTTGTGCTGTGATGTGTGCTGTGGTAGTTCTAAACTTTGCATCTTTGGAAAATGCCGCTGCGTGAGAGAGACTCACTCCAAGAAGCAGTGCTACAAAGATTTTTGTTAAAGATTTCATTTTTTGTCCTTTGTGTTGTTTTATGAAAGAAGTATAGTGACTCTTCGTGTGGAGTTTGTGTGATAGCAAGAAAGCCTGTGCAAATGGATATAAAATGACCATCATAGAGTTTATAATGCCGTTTAAATTAAAAAAACTATTTTTTTGTAAAAAATGTGA
>NZ_CEXZHP010000299.1:0-1324 GCF_982775275.1 Nitrosophilus sp. | reverse complement strand
AAAATATACACAACTTTACAAACACGCAGTTGAGGGGCTTATTCATGCAAATAAAAAGGAGTTTTTGAAACTTTTTTCGATGTTTGAGCACTCCAAAAAACACAAAGAGGAGCTGCTGGCTTTACAAAAAGCGTTTGAGTACTACCCAAAACTCAAAAGGCTTTACAGAGAAAAAAAGTATGCTTTGGCTCTCTCAATGTGCGATAGATACCCCCAACTTCAAACCACACCCGAATATCAAAAGCTTGAACAACACTTCAAAGAGGATTTTACATTTGCACAAAAACAGATTCTTCTCAGAAAGGTTGCTCTTGCCAAAGAGATTTTGGGTAGTTACCTTGTGGTGCCTTCAAAAAAAGAGATATGCTCCATCCTTTTACGCAATAACAAAGCCCTTATAGATTTTTTACAGGCACTCCAACACAAGGAGTATAAAAAAGTTTTTGAACTTGTTAAGAAGTATGAAATTTTTACAACCATACCCGCTTTTCATACTTTACAACAAGAGATAAACACGCAACTTGAGGCACTCTATAAAGATATAGATGCAATGCATATCGAAGCTTTAAGAAAAAAGATACAAAAACTCCAACATATCCCCCCAATTGCACCACAAATACAAACTATTTTTCAAACACTCATTTCCTTAGAGCAGCTTATAAAAAAATATGAACAAAAAGATTATGTACACGCCTACGAGATACTTGATAATGCACCACTTTTAGCAAACACGCAACTTGCAAAGCTTTTGGAGAAAAAATGGCAAGAGATTATACACCAATGTGAATATTATGCCTTAAAAGGGGATATAAAAGGGGTAAAAACCACTCTCGGAAAGCTTATACATATAAACACACGCACTGAGACTATAGGCAACCTTTTACGCCTTTGTTTTCACATAAAAATAAAACAACTTTTTGCAAAACGGCTCCTTGGCAAGGCGGAGCTACTTATCTACTCCTACATAGATATTTTTGGGCTTGATACACAGTTACGAAGTATTATAGAGCACTATGAAAAGCTCTCCTCAAAAAATCTTGCTCTAACGATGGGAGATACTTTTCCCCTTTCTAGAGCAAGCTGGAGGCATTCAAGCCTTATGGACTTGAAGCAACTCCCCACATAATGCCCCCCTTTGTCAAGACCACTTAATCCTTATTATGATAGTTATATCAAAAAATGTATAATATTTTCTTTGGGTAATATATTGGCTACTCTGTTTTGTTATCACTTTTTATTAATCTTTGAAATAAAATATCTTCTAAATTTCTACTTGAATCTGCTATAAGTAAAACATAAACTTTTTCATTGTCAATTTTATAAA
>NZ_CEXZHP010000298.1:0-1335 GCF_982775275.1 Nitrosophilus sp. | reverse complement strand
AAACCCTTGAGTACCTTGCCCATCTTGCCAAGACAAAAGAGATTTGGATCGAATTTGGCATACAGTCTGTCTATGACACCACCCTTGAAAAGATCAATCGCGGACATAACAGCCACAATGTCAAAGAGTGGATTCTCAAATCAAAAGAGGCGGGTTTAAATGTATGTGGACATCTTATTTTCGGCCTGCCCGACGAGACACAGCAGATGATGCTTCAAACCTCTAAAGAGGCTTATGCGTGGGGCATCGACTCTGTAAAATACCACCCCCTTTATGTTGTCAAAAGAACAGCCCTTGCCAACGAATATATGCGTGGAGATTTTACCCCTATAACAGAAGAGCTTTATCTTGATACCCTTGTGAAATCGATACAGATGAAACCTGAAAATGTAAGTGTGCAACGTGTAACGGCAGGTATTAATGATACTTCCCTCTTAGCCCCTCAGTGGTGCAGAGATAAAAACACGCAGATAAAACATATTAACAAAGCACTCAAAAAAGTGGGGCTTAAATACTAGTGTCTGCTTTGAGTTTGGTAAACTGTGCCACACTTCTAAAGTAAGGGGGATAATCAAAATAAACCCTAAAAGCTTTGGCATGACCGGGTTTGAGATTTTTTGCCACTACAAACTCTTTGACAATAGTTTGGGGTTTGTATTTCATTGTATTAAAACCTCCGGAGAAAAAATCAAAGAAGCCGCTGGCTTTATAGAAGTTGCCCCCTTTGACATTGCCGGTTGCGTGTCCTTTATTGACAAGTTTTATCTCCAAAACAACCTTTCCGACAGGAAATTTTCCCTCATTTTTGACAATACCCGTATAGATAATTTTTTCTATGCTGAGTAAACGTTTGTTTTTCAGTTTGTAAAGTTTTACCTCTTTTGTATATTTATCAACCACAACTACGGAAAAAACAGCCAAAAAAGCGTTAATAAGTGCAACAGAAAAGAGCATAGAGTAGCGAAGCTTTGGATTTTTTTGTTTCAATGCAGAGATAACACCACCTACAAAAAGTAAAAAAACAAGACCAAATGTGATGTAGTGCCAATAGTTTAAAAGTGTCATCTGCAAGCTGCTCCAAGCGAAATATTGTACTCTTTTTTATAGGTAAAAGGCTCCACTATAATCTTAAACTTGCGTGTTTGCCCTTTTTTTATATCCCTGAGTACAATCGACATCTTTTTTAAAGGCTTTAATAAAAAGATATAGTTTTTATACTTGTTGGGTGTCACCTTATAAACTTTCGCAGTTACACTGCACTCTTGAAAATCAAGCTTTGATTGATTTGTAAGTGCACCTTTGACGACAATCGCTTGTGTAAAATGAAGTCTTTTT
>NZ_CEXZHP010000297.1:0-1339 GCF_982775275.1 Nitrosophilus sp. | reverse complement strand
ACAACATGTAGATTTTAAAAGGGAAAAATAGATGGCTGAAAGCAGAAAAATAGGGATGTGGTTATATAAAAACGGTGGTGGTGAGAAGATAGGAAAAAAAATTATTAAAAAACTGCAAGAGAGAGGTATAGAAGTTTTAGATGATATCAATTTACGACATGCAATTGCGAAAAATTCCCATATTGTGTATCATGGAGAAAAACATCATGGGGAAAAGCTTGATAAACTTGATCTTTTTTTCTCATATAATGCAGGGGAACAGACTCAGTATCAGATGTATCTGTATCAGGCGCTCAATCGGGTTATCCCTATGATAAACTCTTTCGATGCCTTTGCACTAACGGAAGATAAATTCCAAACATCTTTTGTACTTAGAAACAATGGGGTTAATACTGCTGATTATAAACTTTGCCACCGGGATGATGGGCATGAACTTAAAAAAATCATTAAAAAATGGGATAAAATGGTGTATAAACCAACCGATGGATGGGGCGGTGTCGGACTTACAAAAATTGAGAGTGAAGCCAACCTTGATATGTTGATGCCTTTTTTAAACCAAATGGATTTACGCTTTTTTTATGTTGAAAAATTTATTGATTATGATAATACAGATTTTCGAGTTGATATTGTTGATGGAGAGTTTGTATCGTGTTACGGAAGAAAAGCAAGCGGAACAGATTGGCGTACTAATGTTACAAGCGGAGGCAGTGTATTTTTACGTGATGCAAATGATGAAATAATTGATATTGCAAAAAAGGCGTGCAAAGTAACAGGTGTCGATATTGGGGGTGTTGATATTATTTATGACAGAACAAAAGAGGAGTATCTTGTTTTGGAGGTCAATGGTATCCCGGCATTTGCCACTCCTGAACAGGAAAAAATAGGATTGACATTTAATGATAAAAAAATCGATTTAATTGTAGATTTAATTGACAGAAAAACGAAGTAAGAGTATCATTCGCAAAAAATTGAAGGTAGAAAATTGAGACAACAATATACATCTTATCAGGAGTGTGTAGATTTTTTTCAGGCTGCACAACAAAAAAATCCAACTCTTTTTCATGTTGAAACGATAGGCTCAACATGGGAAGACAGAGAGATAATTGCTGTAACAATTACAAAAAATGTGGCTGATGCACAACAAAAACCGGCACTCTTTTATACAGGTACAATACATGCAAGGGAGTGGATAGGGATAGAACTCTCTTTATCGTTTGCAAAATATATTTTGGACCATATCGATTATGATCCACTGCTTAATACCATTTTAGATAAAACAACGCTCTATATGGTTCCATGTGCCAATCCGGATGGGTTTGAGTATTCACGAAACCATTTT
>NZ_CEXZHP010000296.1:0-1341 GCF_982775275.1 Nitrosophilus sp. | reverse complement strand
TCCATCCCTCTTTACTAATACATGCTCTTCTACTCTAGATAGTTCAGAATGCTCTATACCTACATTATCAAGTTTATATGTTTGTTCTAGTATTTTCAGGATTGTCTCTATTATAGAATCTTTGTCTACATTCTTCACATATTCTTCAAGTGGTATTCCATCCACATATTCCATAATTATTATCTTATCACCATACTTAACTACTTTAGGACCAACATTAACCTCATTCGCCTTTTTTAATATTTCTGCCTCATGTTTAAGACTTGTTCTTGATGCATCAGGTCTCAATATTTTACATGCATATTCTCTACCATCTACTCTACATATCATAACTATACTATTCTGACCTTTACCAACTACATGTACTCCTGTGTGTAGTAGTATCTTTCCATAATCTTCAAATGTCTCTATTCCTAAATGTTCAACTTCTCTCAATACAGAATCTACATACTCTTTCGAAGGGTTGAATGCTAGGAGAGCTTTAATAAGATTTTCAAATCTATACATTTCCAATAGAGTGAATGGCGATATATGATATAAATAGTTTAGAATATGTCGATGATGTATGTGCAGGCCTCTGAAGAAACGTGATGAGAGCCTGGGCTCTGATGTAGATTTGAAATATTTAAACTACCTACTAACACTACTAGAAGATCCATACTCTCAATACTATTCTAGAGGTTATCTAAATAGTGAAGGTTTAACAATTCTATATAAAGTACTTAGAATACTATCTAGAGTTGATAAATCTCTACTAAACATGTTAAAAACATGTTTTAAAAATAGAGATTATGAACATATAGTAAATAAGATACGTATTGTAAGAGAGAGATTAGGACTTGAGTATGGAAGAGAAAGTTTTGAAGAGTATATCACTAGCGGAGAGATGTTCAAAATATATAGACCTACTCTCAGGTACAGAGAAGGAGAGAGATTTTATAATAAAGATATTACAGGAGATTGATAATCCACTTCTAACTTATCATCTACATCCTGTATCTGTAATATATTTTGAAGAGAAGTATACATATATTGAGGTAGATGGAAGAGAATATACAGCATTTGCAATGCCTTACACATATAGATCAAGTGTTGAAGGTAGACTAGTAGACAATTTAGATGAGTTGAATGAGGGAGATATATTGATTCACAAGATACCTGAAGATGTTGATGATGCAAAATTCATACTTCTAAAAGCATACGAGAGAGGTTGTCTAGGAGTAATATTTTATGATCGGGTCAATTCTCCTAGGAGAATTGTTGTAAGTTTAGAAGAGAAATATACCTATACTACTGGGATCTCTATAAACTTACCAGTATTATAGGTATATTTCTCTTCTA
>NZ_CEXZHP010000295.1:0-1348 GCF_982775275.1 Nitrosophilus sp. | reverse complement strand
AATTCGAGTTTAAAATTTTAAAAACTTTTTTAAATCTTCTTTTAACATCTCCTAAATTTCCACCTATACCAATGGTTGCTTCAAATGGAAGTTTTTTTACTCTTTTATTAATATAAGGAAAACCATAAATATAAAAAAGAGTCAATCTCTTATCGATTTTTCTTCTCAAAATATACCTTTTTATAAAATCTCGGCTCGCCCATTTTTTATAACAACCATATCTTCTATTCTTATTCCAAACTCTCCTGGGATATAGATGCCAGGCTCAATTGTAAATACCATATTATCTTCAATAACGCTATTGCTTTTAGAAGAGATAAAGGGCATCTCGTGGATATCCAATCCTACTCCATGTCCCAAAGAGTGAACGAAATATTCTCCAAATCCACCTTTATCTATAATATCTCTTGCGATTTTATCTATCTCATAGGCCCTCATTCCGCTTCTGATTTTTTTTGTAGCCTCATCTTTTGCTTTTAAAACAAGATCGTAAGCTTTTTGAATCTTGCTATTTTTAAATCTCTGATTATAATCAAAGTTTAAATCCTCGCTAAAAAAAGAGGTTCTTGTTCTATCAGAACAGTATCTTTTATATTTTATACCAGCGTCAAAAAGTATCAAATCCCCCTTTTTTAAAACTTTTTTTGTAGGTTTGGCATGAGGCTTTGCCGCATTTTCATTAATGGCAAAAATTGGATCAAAACTCAACTCTCTCTCACCAAAAGATGTCAAAATAGAAACGGCTTGAAAATGCAAAAACTTTTCGCTTTTTCCTTCCGCGCTTTTTTTCAAATAGTTGGCAAACTCTTCAAAGGATCTTTTATTGATATCTACGCTCTTTTTTATAAGCTCAATCTCTTTATCGCTTTTTATTGCCCTTTTTTTCCATGAAAAATTTAAGGCTTCTTTTAAAAAAACACCGCTTTTTTCGATAGAGTCTATCTCTTTTTTACTAAACTCCTTTGGATCGAAAAAAAGTTTTTTTATCCTTTTTTTTCTCAATATTTTTCGCGCATCTTTAATCAAATCTTTTGATTCAATTACCAAAGCGTTTTTTATCTTCTCCTTTGCCTCTAATGTATATCTTGCGTCTGTTAAAAAAAAGGCCTCATCTCCCAGCTTTAAAAATAGCTCATTATCGCAAGAGTAATCACACTCATAATAGACGCTATTTTCATCTTTTAATATATAATTTTGCATCTTTTGCCTTTTGATACAAGAAAATAGTCATTGGAAATTGGGAATTGGGAATTGGGAATTGGGAATTGGTAAATTTCATTCCTATTTTCCCACTTTCTAACTTTTTCACTTTCTAACTTAACTACTAAACCACTTAACTACTCAACTA
>NZ_CEXZHP010000294.1:0-1353 GCF_982775275.1 Nitrosophilus sp. | reverse complement strand
GATTGCCCCTCTCCAAGCTCTTTTGACCTTTTAACTGCTGCTTCAATTGCATCTCCTAACGCTCTAGTTGTTGTTCCCTCTGAATCTAAAAAGTTATCAGAAAATGGTGTAACATAATTCCAAGAATTATTTGAAATATCGACCAATGCTGGGTTTGTCCAGTCAACACTACCATCAGTTACATAATTGTTAGGATCGAGAGCGTTCGCTGTTCTGATTGTCTCACCTGTTGCACCTCTATATAATGATTGAATCTCAACCCCTGGTGACAAACCTAAAAAATCAGTATCGGAGCCTGCAATAATTCCAGACACTCTGGTTCCGTGATAAATGGAATTAATCTGTGATGCTGCAATATCTGCCAGATTCCATACGTCATACTGGCCAGTATTTTCATTATACGTCGCTAGGTTAAAATCATTTTCATATTTTGCCCAAGCGTTTAAACCAGAGTTGTTAGTAAAACTAGGATCACTAAAAGCTGTATGGTTGTAATCTACACCTGTGTCAACCACACTAATCGTGACGCCAGAACCAGTGAACTCTTCATTTAATAATTCAATATTTAATGCGTCTGCATTTTTATACCATTGGTCTGTTGCTGTACCTTGCTCCAATGCAAAAGAGGAGGATGAGGTCCAGTCGCTATTACTATCAATTATTGGATCGATAACACTAATCAAATAATCGCCTTTGTTGCCTTCAACATCTGCGTTATTCACTTGAATAAAATATGTATCTGTACGATTAACTTGTGTATTTATTTGCGCCACTAAATCATAATCAGATTCAGCAGTGGCCACTACTTTCCCAGAGCTGTTGAGCAAATAAACGTGTGTAGTAGTTAATGAGCCTTGTGAGCTAACCTCAATAGTAGTTGGCTGTCCAGCTTCTAAATCAACAGCAATAATATCAACATCATCTGTATTTTCCAGCGTTCCATATCGACTCTCGCCCATAGACATACTGCTATTTGGATCTGAAATATAATCAGAAATTTGGTCAACCGAATCATCACCACCATCTACACCAAGATCAATTACTCTAAAAGCATACTGACCAGAATCAATATCAAATCTTGAGCTAATATTGACCAATACAAAGCCATCTTCATTGGCTTCAAAGATAGCCGAAGGCATGCTAGAAACCGAATTATTGCTTGGCTTTGAAAATATTATATCCACACCTTGAAAGCTTATATCAGCCTCTTTAAGTGGTGCAGTAATACCATCAGACACACTCATCACCTCAACAAAGTAAGAATTGCCCGCAATAACAGGAATTTTATGGATATCAACATCGCCAGAAATACCAATATCGCCTACTTCGACTACCTCATCATGTTTGGTCGAA
>NZ_CEXZHP010000293.1:0-1355 GCF_982775275.1 Nitrosophilus sp. | reverse complement strand
ATAAAGAGTATAAAGACCGGTTGGTGAAAAAATTATTAAACAAAAAATTAATGCCAATAACCATCAAAAGCAAACTCAAACTTCCAAAAATCATCCATATTATCGGTACCAACGGTAAAGGAACAACAGGGCGTTTTCTAGCCTCTGCACTCTACAAGGCAGGGTATAACACAGGACACTACACCTCCCCCCATATTCTTGAGTTTCGTGAGAGAATATGGCTTAATGGAGAAGATACACCCTATAATACACTCGAAGATGCCCACAGCAAACTTCTTACCCTTTTAGATACACAAACAGCACAGGCTCTTAGCTATTTTGAATATACAACACTTCTGGCAATGGTTGTTTATGAGAAGTGTGATTATGTTGTTCTTGAAGCAGGCTTGGGCGGGGAGCATGATGCCACTGCCGTCTTTGCCAACATCTTGAGTGTTATCACTCCCATAGACAAAGATCATGAGGCTTTTTTGGGCAATACCATTACAGAGATAGCAACCACAAAGCTCAATGCAGTAACAAAGCAGGCAGTCGTAGCAAAACAGCCCCATTTGGAAGTTCTCTCCCTTTGCAAAAACCTCTCACAAGAGAAGCAGATACCTTTTTACCTCTATAACACGCAACTCACAGACAAAGATAGACACAACATCACAACACTTGCAGATACACTGCATCTCCCCCCTTATCTTCAAGATAATCTTGCAGTAAGTATTGCCGCACTCAACCTTTTAGGTGTTTCTTATACAACAGACTCTTTTGAAGATGCACGACTCTTTGGCAGACTCACACGCTTGAGAAAAAATATACTTTTAGATGTAGGTCATAACACCCTTGCAGCACAAAGCATACAAAAAAGCTTAGCAGGTACAAAATATATACTTGTCTATAACAGTTATGAAGATAAAAACTATGCACAGATTTTAGCTATACTCCAACCCATTATAGAGCATGTAGAGATTATAGATATTGATGAAAAAAGGGTGGTAGAAAGGAAACTTTTAGAGCGTACCCTTCATAACCTCTCACTAAGCTATAAAGATTTTACATCTGTTGATACAAACAAAGAGTACCTTGTTTTTGGCTCATTTTGCGTAGTGGAAAATTTTTTAAGGAGATATGATGGATAAGCATTTTACCGTAACCATTCATGATGACAACGGTGTAAAACAGTTTAATGTGCATAAAATGGTTAAAAAAGCCCTTTTGTATGCACTTGCATTTATCATCTCTTTGATGATTCTAGCCATCGCTACGGCACTCTACCTTGAAAACGATATAGAGACTATGAAATCAAAACGTATGGAGATGGAAAAAGCATACCTTGATTTACAACAAAAAAATGCAACTTTGCAAAA
>NZ_CEXZHP010000292.1:0-1360 GCF_982775275.1 Nitrosophilus sp. | reverse complement strand
TGCTTCTTCTTCAGCATTTGCTGGATTTTCAGGGAAATCGGGAATTTTATGACCTTGACCTTGAAGCTCAGTAATACAATCTTTAAGTTGACCGATAGATGCAGAGATGTTTGGAAGTTTAATAATGTTTCCATCTGCTTCAAGAACAACTTCTCCAAGTTTAGATAATTCGTCTTCTGCAAGACCCATAGCTGAAAGCACTCTACCTGCTAGTGAAATATCACTAGTTACAACATCTACACCTGCAGCTTTCGTGAAAGCATTTACGATAGGTAATAACGAATAAGTTGCTAAAGCCGGAGCTTCATCAATTTTAGACCAAATAATTTTTGACATTGTGTGTCCTCGTGAATAATATTTTTCCATACCACTCTTATGTTAAAAATAAGAGTTTATGAAATTTACAAGTTTAATAATAACACTAAGATAGGTAATATTTGATTAGCTTGTATAAACATTGCACTATATTTATAATTTGTTTCATTTGGTAGCATGCCTTATGTTATGCAAATGTGTAGAATAGTTACACGAAAAATTGTGGTTTCCCTTTTTATTTTTCATAAAATAGAGATAATTTGTTTTGGCAGGGAAGATGGCAGCACGTATTGCTTCAAAACTGACATTGCATATGGGAATTTTCGGAACACCCAAATATTTGTATGTATTGTATATGGTAGTGTCTGTTTTAATGCGATGTGGTGTCACTTTGGTATGGGAATATTTTCCATAGTTTAAGGTACCGTCCATCTGAAGTTTCATCCCCTTTTTGATTCTGTTGTAAATAACAGAACTCACTAGTGGCATCTCCTCTTTGGTTGCTGCTTCTTTTTGGATAATGGAAGCAACTGCTACATAATGAAACCATCTCTTTTCATTGTAGGTTCCAAAAATTTTATAAGAGAGTTCCTGCATCTTTTTACGTGAGAGGTGAAGCAAAAGTTTTATTAACGCCTCTTCTGTTATGCCAATTGGAAGTCTATAGGTATTGGGGACAAAAACACCCTCTTTCATGGTAGAGTATTTCTCAAACATCTCCTGGAGTTTTTCCCTGTCAAGATGAAGATTGTGAGATAGCTGATTGAAAAAGATATATGTTGTCTCACCGGGGATAAGTGTTACATTGTGTAATGCCGCTTTTGCAGTGGTGAGTTTGTATAAAAAATCTGCTTTTGTATTGCGTGTTGTACCCATATCTATCCATCCGCTTTGGGGAGAACCGATAAGGCGCAAAAGAAGTGCATCAAGTTTACAAACATCGTAATTTTTGGATTGTAAATGTGATATAATTTGATTTATCGATCCTTGGGGAATATACAAAACCTTTGGCGTTTCAATTGACTTATTTAGGTAATAGATGAAA
>NZ_CEXZHP010000291.1:0-1360 GCF_982775275.1 Nitrosophilus sp. | reverse complement strand
ATCACGGTGAGAAGACTGGAATTTGGGATTAGTGGCCTGGTGTCCAGAACTTGAATACACCCCTCACTTCTCACCTGGAACCCAGTACTTGGTACCCGGAACCAAAAACCAAAAACTAAAAACCAAAAACTAAAAACCCAGCCCCCGAAATCAAAAGAACTACGCCTCCCTCTCCCCGCTTACCAGCGGTACGGGCGTTTCGCTGCGCCAGATGAAACGGGTGGGGATGAAGCGGACGGGGGGGTCCGCTTCGAGGTGGGCGCAGCTTTCGTCGATCATGATGAAGCCGTTGGAGCGTGCCAGCGGCGAGATCATGCCCGGGGCGTATTTGTCGCAGATGCGGAAACGTTCGCCGTCGAAGAAGCCCGGGACGAGGGTGCGGCGGCCCGGGCGCAGGGTCAGCGGCGCGTCGAGGCGGGCGGCGATGGTGTTGTGGTAGGGGGCCGACGTCCCGCTGAGCCGGGCGATCAGCGCCTGGCCGAAAAGCTCGAAGTTGAGTGCGGCGGCGAGGGGATTGCCCGGCAGGTTGAGCACGAGGGTGTCGCCGATGCGGCCGACGGTGGTGGGTTTGCCCGGTTTGATCGCCACTTTTTCGAAAAGCGGTTCGAACCCGAAACGGGCGAACGCCTCCTTCGTGTAGTCCGCGTCACCGACGCTCACCCCGCCGCTGGTGATGACGAGGTCGCTCTGCAGGGCGCTGCGGATATGCGTTTCGAGCGCGTCGAGGCTGTCGGCGGCGGTGCCGACGAAGTGGACCTCGCAGCCGAGTTCCCGCGCCCGGGCGGCGAAGGTCGGGGTATTGGTGTTGTAGAGCTGGTGGGCTTCGACGGTTTCGAAGTGCATTTTGAGTTCGCTGCCCGAAGCGAAAAGCGCGACGCGCGGTTTCTGATAGACGGCGATGTGGCTGATCCCCTGCGAGGCGAGCAGGGTGATATGGTGGGCCGAAAGCTTTTCGCCCCGGTGCAGCAGCGCGTCCCCGGCCTCGATATCCTCGCCGCAGAGCCGGATATGCTGTCCTGCGCGCAGCTCCGGCGGGAGGGTGACCCGGTCGCCGTCGACCGTGACGTTTTCGACGGGGACGATGCATTCGGTCCCTTCGGGGATCCGCGCGCCGGTCATGATGCGGACGGCTTCGCCGGGGGCGATGCGCATCGCTTCGCTGTCGCCGGCGAAAAGGGTCGCGAGCGACACGACGGTTTTGCCGGCGTCCTCACAGCGGACCGCGTATCCGTCCATCGCGGAGTTGTCGTAAGGCGGCAGGCAGTGCGTGGCGGTGACGTCGGCGGCGAGGATGCGGCCGTCGGCCGATTCGATGGGGATGAACTCCTGGCGGCGGGAAAGGGTCAGGGAATCGATCAGG
>NZ_CEXZHP010000290.1:0-1364 GCF_982775275.1 Nitrosophilus sp. | reverse complement strand
AAGGAGACAGCCTGACTTCATCAAGGTTTATCTATACGATGATTTGGTTGGCTTGGTTTACCCGGGTGATAAAGTAGTAGTTTCTGGGATTCTAAAGGAAGTAAGAGAGCCGAACAAGTCACATGGTGATTTCTGCGTTGAGGCAATAAGCATTGAATTCGTTGAGGATGATCTGAGAAACATCAATCTAACGGCTGAAGATGTTCAAAAGATCAAGGAACTTGCCAAAGATCCGCAAATCTACGAAAAGCTGACCAAATCTCTTGCTCCTACTGTAAAAGGACACGACATCATCAAGCAAGCCATTGTATTACAACTCTTTGGAGGAGTAACGAGGGTTTACCCGGATGGCACGAAGAGGAGAGGAAACATCCACATTCTCTTAGTCGGTGATCCCTCGACGGCAAAGTCTCAATTAGCGAGGAGTGTTGCAAACGTTGCACCTCGTTCTGTTCTCGTTGATGGAACTATGATGACCAAAGTCGGTTTGACCGTGACGACGTCGAGAGATGAAGTAACAGGGCGATGGACTATTGAGGCTGGTGCTCTTGTTCTTGCTGATAACGGCATTGCAATCATAGACGAGCTTGAGAAGGCTAAGAAGGATGACTTAGAAGGCTTGCACGTTCCATTGGAACAACAAGTCGTTGAAGTTTCCAAGGCAGGGATAAACGCAACACTAAACGCAAGAACATCTGTCTTAGCCTGTGCAAATCCGAAGAGGGGTAGATTTGACAGGCATGAGCCAATTGTTGAACAGATTAAGATTGATCCTCCTCTGCTTTCAAGGTTTGACTTGATATTTGTCATTCTGGACGAGCCTGATGAGGTCAGAGATGCTGAGATTGCGGATTTTGTTCTTAGTGGAGGATACGAAGAGCCACCGATTGATCCTGAACTTTTCAGAAAATATGTTCTGTATGCGAGAAACAACATCACGGATGTCCAACTGTCTGAGGAGGCTAAGCGGAAGCTCAAGGAGTTCTATACTGAGATGAGGAAAATGAGCAAAGAGACCGGGAGTATAGCGATCACAACAAGGCAGTTAGAGGCTTTGAGAAGGCTTACGGAAGCTTCAGCTAAGGTGAGGCTTAGCAACATCGCAACAGAGGAGGATGCGGAGAGGGCTATCAAGATATTCAAAGAGTGCTTGAGCCAGATTGCAATTGATCCGGAGACGGGTAATTATGACATCGATTATGCGATAAGCGGTGTTTCAGCCAAGCAGAGAGACGACATTAAGACGATTCTTGAGATAATAGAGGAGTTTGAAGATCAGACTCCTTGGGGTGTGAGCGAAGAAACTCTTCTCGCAAAGGCTGAGGAGAGAGGAATTCCACAAGGCAAGGCGTTGGAACTTCTTG
>NZ_CEXZHP010000289.1:0-1379 GCF_982775275.1 Nitrosophilus sp. | reverse complement strand
CCTGTTGGTGGAGGGTCCTGTGCAGTATGATGCAGCCATCAATGAGGAGGTGGCACGTAAAAAACTGCCAAACTCCAAAGTAGCAGGGCGTGCAACGGTATTTATATTTCCCGATTTAAATACCGGAAACAACACCTACAAGGCGGTACAGCGAAGCAGCGGTGCCATAGCGATAGGACCTGTTATTCAGGGGTTGCAAAAACCGGTTAACGATTTAAGCAGAGGGTGCCTTATAAAAGATATTGTCAACACCATAGCAATCACTGCCATACAGGCGGCTCAGTGATGCGTGTTTTGGTTCTTAACGGGGGAAGCTCCTCTTTAAAATGTAAGCTCTTTGATATGGCAACAGGTAGGGTTGTGTATCAAAAAACGGTAGAGCATATAGGTGAAAAAGGGGGTGTTGCCTCTTTTGGGGAAGCTTTGGAGTTGTTGGATGTTGATTTTGCCGCACTCGATGCGATAGGGCATCGTGTGGTACACGGTGGAGAGATGTTTCACAAGAGTGTGGTGATAGATGCGGAGGTTCTTGCCAAACTTCAAACACTTATCCCCTTGGCACCGTTACACAATCCGGCAAATATTGAGGGGATACGCGCTGCCATGCAAAAAGCCCCCAACACGCAACAGATAGCGGTTTTTGATACCGCTTTTCATACAACAATGCCACAAGAGGCTTTTTTGTATGCCATCAAGAAAGAGTTGTATACCCAACACGCAGTCAGACGCTATGGTTTTCATGGAACGAGTCATAGCTATTTGACCAAAGAGGCTGCAAAAATATTAAACAAAAGGGTGGATGAGGTAAACCTTATAACCTTGCATCTTGGTAACGGTGCGAGTGCCTGTGCTGTTCAAAAGGGAAAAAGTATAGATACCTCCATGGGGTTTACACCCTTAGAGGGGCTTGTGATGGGAACAAGGTGTGGCGATATTGATGCTGCCATAGTGCTGTATTTGCAACGGGAGTTGGGGTTGCGTGTTGATGAGGTCGATACCCTTTTAAACAAACACGCAGGTTTGATGGGGATGTGTGGTGATAACGATATGCGTGCCATTTTACAAAGAGATGATGAGGATGCAACCCTTGCCGTAGCGATTATGGTAAGACGTATTCAAAAATATATAGGTGCATATATGGTACTGTTAGAGGGTGAGGTAGATGCAATTGTTTTTAGTGGCGGCATAGGGGAACACGCAACACAAATTACCCAGGCAGTGATGGAAAATAAGATGTTTCAAAAGAGAAAGTTTTTGGTTATACCAACACAAGAGGAGTTGGAGATTGCTTATGAGTGTTTTCGTTTGGTAGGAACTTTATAAAGTTCATTGTAAAAAGGTAAAGAAGAAAGAGTGGGGGAGTGTAGAAACAAACCCCC
>NZ_CEXZHP010000288.1:0-1386 GCF_982775275.1 Nitrosophilus sp. | reverse complement strand
CTTCCCACTCCCCCTCTTTCTCGTTTGAGTTTTTTCGGGTATAACTTTGTACACTTAAAATATTAAAATCCAAAAGTTCAGGTTTCATATCGTAAGAGTTTGCAAGTTTAAATATCTCTTTAGCGACATTTTGTGTTCGCACAACTGTCGGTCTTACCTTTTTTATAACTGCCGTTTTTTTCTTCCCTGAACCAAAAAGTGCCATTTTTTTCCCATCATTGTAAAATATAGTGCGTAAAGTTTGGCTATTTTAACCTAAGATTTGTTAAAATTTCGTAAAACTTATAAAAGAGCCTTATGTTCAAAGCAATTTTTACCAACAGTTTTGGTATTTTATTTTCCCGTATTTTAGGATTTATTCGCGATTTGCTCACAGCTTCCATCCTTGGTGCTAATATCTACAGTGACATCTTTTTTATCGCTTTTAAACTCCCCAATCTCTTTCGCCGCATCTTTGCAGAGGGTGCTTTTACGCAGGTGTTTCTGCCCGCTTTTGCACGTTCAAAACACAAAGCGGTTTTTAGTATCCATATCTTTCTTACATTTATCTCTATCATTGTACTTATAACTCTTTTGGTAAACCTTTTTCCCGCTCTTTTTACAAAAGCGATAGCAGTAGGGTTTGAACCACACACCATCACCATGGCAGCCCCTTTTGTTGCCATAAATTTTTGGTATCTTCCTTTGATTTTTGGTGTGACATTTTTAAGCACCATTTTACAGTACAAACACCATTTTGCCACATCTGCTTTTGCAACGGCACTCTTAAACCTCTCCCTTATTGCGGCACTTGTACTCTCCAAAGAGAAATCACAGCAAGATATTGTTTTGTATTTGAGTTACGGTGTGGTTACAGGGGGTATCTTACAGCTTGCCATCCATTGTTATACCATCTATAAACTTGGTGTGTGCAAACTTCTTGTGGGTGGTGCTTTGCATCTTCAAAAAAAAGGTGTGCTTCTAAAGCATGAAACCAAAAAGTTTCGTAACAACTTTTTTCCCGCAATGTGGGGAAACTCTACCGCTCAGGTAAGTGCTTTTTTAGATACTTTTTTAGCCTCTTTTTTGGTAACAGGGAGCATCTCCTACCTTTACTATGCCAACAGAATTTTTCAGCTTCCTCTTGCACTTTTTGCTATTGCCACCTCAGTAGCACTCTTTCCCCGTGTAGCGCGCTACTTAAAAAACAACGATGAGAACAAAGCACTTGTACACCTTCAAAAAGCGTTTTGGTTTTTGGCTTTTATTTTAACAGCAAGCACGCTTGGGGGCATTATCTTAGCACAGGAGATTGTATG
This sequence comes from Nitrosophilus sp., assembly GCF_982775275.1. Classification (NCBI taxonomy): domain Bacteria; kingdom Pseudomonadati; phylum Campylobacterota; class Epsilonproteobacteria; order Nautiliales; family Nitratiruptoraceae; genus Nitrosophilus; species Nitrosophilus sp. The sequence continues at coordinate 88 of NZ_CEXZHP010000288.1, read as the reverse complement.
GCTCTTGTTTGAGCGGGGTGCTTTTGAAGCGCACGATACGGCACAAACCGCTTTGGTTTTACAAATGTATCTTCTTGGGTTACTCCCT
>NZ_CEXZHP010000287.1:0-1395 GCF_982775275.1 Nitrosophilus sp. | reverse complement strand
TCTAGACTCTAATCGCATAGTTTTTAAAAGTAGTCAAGTCTTTTAGAATTTTTACCTCATTTATCTATTTCAGGTAGTTCAAGAGGAGAATAAAAAACATCTACGTTAGCCGCGAGGGTTCTCCGATGCTCTTTAGTTGTGTTGAATGGATAAACAGTATGTCTCATATCGTATGGAAATACATAAAAATCTCCAACAGCAACTTCAGGTCTAAAATCTGTGAATGAAAATTGGCCACCAGAACTACCGACGAACTGTAGCTGACCATTTAGAGGTCTGTCTGGTCTGGAATACTCTTCTCCATAATCACTTGGAAGTTTCAATATCATCACTGATGACAATCCAATTCTAGAAAATTTAGAAGAATGAGTATGAATAGGATTATATTCATTAGCATACATCTCATTTACCCAAATAGAACTTAGACGAATGGTTACAGATTTCTTTTCAACTACTCCCAAATAGTCTTGAAATTGATCCTGAAACCAGTCAAGGGATTTTTTGCTCACATTATTAAAATTCTTACTCGGATCATTCATTTCATTATGGTACAAAGTAAATTCGTCTTTAATTTTACCTGCTAAGAATTTATTAGTGGCCGGGAGATCTCTTATCTTTCTTTCATCATAGATTTTATTGACCTCATCAAGAATATGTTGAGGAGTATCATATTTTATAATGGCTTGACCTAAAACATTTACGGCTCGAGTCATCCTATAACCTTTTTCGGTTTGCCCATCTTCCAAGCCATATCGCTCGGATATAATTCAAACACAATCCGGTGGGTCTCGCTGTGTCCTAACACATTATTCTGCATCAGTTTAACTTCAACCACATCAAAGAATCCATCAGGAGATCTATACTCTCCTTGTGGTAATCTTACCTGTATGCGAGCATTCTTACCCACCTCAGAGTTTTTCATAATTTTGGACAGAGCTCTGGCTAATTCTTTTGCTTTCAGCATACTTGACTTTACGCCAAACTACTTTTATTGTCAATTATGGGTCAAATCACAAGATTAACAGAAATGCAAATGAAGTTTGCTCACGAGATCGTGACAAATGAAGGTAGAAAGAATGGCACTGAATGTGCCATATCTGCAGGCTATGCTCAAGACTCCGCAGGAGTCAGAGCAGCAGAACTACAGAATCCAAAAAGATTTCCACTGGTTGTTAAATATATTGGAGAACTACGAGAAGAATATCAAAAGAAATATGCGGTCACTTTCGAACGTCATATATCTGAACTTGGTAGAATTAGAATAGATGCTCTTAGTAAAGGTGCCTGGTCAGCAGCAGTTAACGCTGAAGTAGCTAGAGGTAAGGCAGCAGGATTATATATTGAACAAAAAATAATAAGGACTGGTAAACTTGATGATCTATCTGAAGAGGAGTT
>NZ_CEXZHP010000286.1:0-1399 GCF_982775275.1 Nitrosophilus sp. | reverse complement strand
GCCGAGGTGCCCTTCGTCGATGTGCTGGCCACCATGCTCGACGACACCCTGCCGCTGACGCCGCCGGAGTGGCCGGAATGGGGCAACCCGATAAAGAGCAGGGATGATTACCTGAACATCGCCAGCTACAGCCCCTGTGACAACGTGCGCGAGCAGGAATACCCGGCCATCCTGGCGGTGGCCGGGCTGACCGATCCGCGCGTCACCTACTGGGAACCGGCCAAGTGGGTGGCGCGCCTGCGCGAAAAGAAGCGCGACGACAACCTGCTGCTGCTGAAGACCGACATGGGCGCCGGCCACGGCGGCAAGCCGGGGCGCTTCGACCACCTGAAGGACGTGGCCCTGGTGCAGGCCTTCGGGATCAGGGCCTGCGGGGTTGGCGGCGCGTGATGTGAGCCGGGCAAGCGCAAGCAGGCGTCTGCCAGGCTCTTGTCAGCAGCGGAAAGCCTGCAGGCCCGTCTGGGCGCGGCCCAGGATGAGGGCGTGCATGTCCTCGGTGCCCTCGTAGGTATTGACCGCCTCGAGGTTGACCATGTGGCGCATGACGGGGAATTCGTCCGATATGCCGTTGCCGCCCAGCATGTCGCGGGCGGCGCGCGCCACCCGCAAGGCGGCGCGGCAGTTGTTGCGCTTCATCAGCGATATGGCCGGCGGCGCGAGGCGGCCCTCCTCCAGCCCGCGCCCCAGCATCAGGCAGCCGGAAAGGCCGGTTGCTATGCTGGTCTGCATGTCGGCCAGTTTTCTCTGGATGAGCTGGTTGGCGGCCAGCGGGCGGCCGAACTGCTTGCGCTCCAGCACGTATTCACGCGCCGCATGCCAGCAGGCCTCGGCGGCTCCCATGGCCCCCCAGGCGATGCCGTAACGGGCCTTGTTGAGGCAACCGAACGGCCCCTTCAGCCCGGCCGCTTCCGGCAGCAGGGCCGAAGCGGGAACCTCCACCTCGTCAAGGACGATCTCGCCGGTGACGGAAGCGCGCAGGGAGAGCTTGTTGGTTATCTTCGGGGCCGAGTAGCCGGAAGCACCGGCCTCGACGATGAAGCCGCGTATGGTGTCGTCCTCGTCCGCCACCTTGGCCCAGACTATGGCGATGTCGGCTATCGGCGAGTTGGTGATCCACGTCTTGGTTCCCGTCAGCACGTAACCGCCCGGGGTGCGCCGGGCCCTTGTCTTCATGGAGGAGGGATCGGATCCGGCGTCCGGCTCGGTGAGGCCGAAACAGCCGACAAGCTCACCGCTGGCCAGCTTGGGCAGGTATTTTTTCTTCTGCTCAGGCGTCCCGTAGGCCTCGATGGGGTGCATGACCAGCGAATTCTGCACGCTCATGGCCGAACGGTATCCGGAATCCACGCGCTCCACCTAGCGCGCGGCCAGCCCGTAGGCCACGTAACCGAGGCCGGAG
>NZ_CEXZHP010000285.1:0-1406 GCF_982775275.1 Nitrosophilus sp. | reverse complement strand
TTTTACCTTCTTCTCAAAATATTTATAATCTTTTAATAGTCTTGATAGTGAATCTCCAAAAGATACTATCATATATTTTATATTTGGATTTTTCTTCTCTAATTCTGAAAGTATAAACTTAAGACTATATCTAGGATTATTTCTCACATATGGACATTCTCTCTCTAACATTGGTATATTCATCAGATATGCATATATTGCAATTTCCTCCTCTCTAATATATCTTAGAGGTTTTACACGAGGTATGAAGTATTCAACATCTTCACCTGTTATAGCTCCAAACCATTTAAATCTCTTTAAATCATTAGAAAACACGTTTAGTAGTACTGTCTGTGCTTCATCATCCAGATTATGTGCTGTGACAACTTTTGTTAAACCTTCTCTATGTGCAATCTCGTTAATAGCTCTTCTTCTAAAAACTCCACATATAGTACACATATTCACATTTTCACCTTTAATTCTCAATTTCTCATATACTTCAGATACAGATACTCCTAATAACTCACTAATTCTATATACTCTATATTCAACACCATACTTTCTACATATATCTTCAATATATTGAACTCTAGTTAACTTATACTTACTATACTCCAACTCTTCATCTACTGTAAATACTAAAATTCTCTTTATATTTCTGATAGGTGGTTTATTAATATTTTTAAAAAATAGGTTTAGCAGTACAAGACTATCCTTACCACCACTTACTGCAATACCAACACTATCATCATTATTAAACATCTCATAATCTCTTATAGTTCTTAAAAACTTATCTTCTATAGATTTTATAAAACATTGTTTACATAATGCTTCTCCTGAAGACTGTCTAAGATAGAATGCTATTCTCTTACCACATCGTGTACATTTGACTTCAAACATCTTGCATATATACTACAAATCTTCTAGATATACCATACGTATGTATGTTGAAGTTGTTAGAGGTATTGGAGGTATTAGATATGTGAAGATTATTGAAATTGCAGAACTTAGAGATCCAAGACTTAACTTTTCAATTAGAGAGTATGTGATTGAGAGAAGAAGAGATCCACTTACAGGTAGGTGGTGTAGAATAAATGTTGAAAGAGCTCTAAGAGAGAGGAAGGTTGATGAGAAAGAAATTGAGGAGTGTGTAGATAAGATATTTAAAGAGACTTACAATACCTGCGTCTTCTGCAGAGATAGAGTTGAGAGTTTAACTCCAAAATTTGTAGATAATACAAGAATAAGATTTGGAAAGGTAATAATAACTCCAAACCTATACCCATTTGCTGATACACATGTAATTGGTATAATAGATCCAGATAGGCATGAAATAGATATTTCAGATATATGTGAATATCTTGAAGATATAATACACTCATGTATAGAATATTTTAAGAAATTAGGGAAAGACTATAAATACCACT
>NZ_CEXZHP010000284.1:0-1414 GCF_982775275.1 Nitrosophilus sp. | reverse complement strand
CATGTTTTTTTGCCAAAAGTTTAAAATCGGGAATCTCAAAAAAATCCCCCACAACCACAATAAGTGATTTTCTTTTTAAACGTTTAAAAAGGGTGTGTGCAAGGTATGTATAATCTGCTTTTTGATGGAGTGCTTCAAAACGGAGAATCTCATCCACACTTTTACGTACCTGAAAAAGTTTTTTACTCGGTTTGAGGTGTGAAACCATCCTATCGGTAAAGATATAGTTGCTTAAAAGGTCTCCGTTTTTGATGGTTGAAAAACTAAGCAGTGCCACAACTTCGGCTATAACATCTTGCTTAAATCGTTTCGATCCAAAATGGACACTTCCATTTAGCACAGAAGCAACCACCACGTTCAGCTCCCTCTCTTCACGAAAAATTTTTATATAGGGTTTTTGCAGTTTTGCCGTGATATTCCAATCTATATGGCGAATATCATCCCCCGGCATATATTCACGCAACTCTATAAAATCGTACCCCTCCCCTTGAAATATAGAGGGGTTGTTCCCCACCATTTCAGAAAAAACCTGACGACGAGCCCGAACAAGTATTTTTTGCAGTTTACTCAAAATCTTCCCTTTATGGAATAGGTACTATCTCAAGCACTTTTTGAATAATTGCATCGGTTGTAATACCTTCAGCTTCCGCTTCATAGGTTAAAACAATACGGTGACGCATCAACTCTTTGATAATGTAGGCAACATCCACAGGTGTCACAAAATCTTTGCCACGCATAAAAGCCATCGCTTTTACCGCTTTGAACATATCGATACTCACCCTCGGAGATGCACCAAACTGTATATACTCTTTTATCTCATCAAGTCCATACTCTTGTGGATTTCTTGTAGCATTGACAAGCTCTATCATATACTCCTCCACCTCCGCATCCACATGGATCTCTTTGATGGTGTCTTTGAGTGTATCAAGCTCCTCTTTACTTAGTACCGCCTCAATATTTTCAAACTTTCCGCTTGAGATACGGCGTGCAATCTCAAGCTCCTCCTCTTTGGTGTTGTACCCAACAATAAGTTTTAACATAAAACGGTCAAGCTGTGCCTCTGGAAGTTGGTACACACCCTCTTGTTCAACAGGGTTTTGTGTTGCCATAACAAAAAAAGGCAAATCGAGTCCAAAGGTTGTATCACCTATAGTTACCTGTTTCTCCTGCATCACTTCCAAAAGAGCAGACTGCACTTTTGCAGGCGCACGGTTTATCTCATCGGCAAGGAGAAGATTGGTGAAGATGGGACCTTTTTTGATTTTAAAGCGGTTGTTTTGCGGATCATAAATCTCTGCACCCAAAATATCTGAAGGAGTTCCTACTCCCATTAAATAACGAGGCTTATTTTTTGGCATTAAAGGTGCAACTTCATCAAGAACTTTAAACATCTGATCTTGAGTTTCTCCTACAG
>NZ_CEXZHP010000283.1:0-1417 GCF_982775275.1 Nitrosophilus sp. | reverse complement strand
GCAATTAATAACTCGGAATTAGAAATGGATGTCCTTAAAAAGAGCCAAGATAAGGTTCATGAATTACATGAAAAGATTATTAGATTGAAAAACGAAAATTCTGGATTGAAATTCAAACTAGAAAGAATACAGAAACATAGTAAGAGTCTAACTTTAAATTTGGAAACGATATGCAATTAAGAGGTAAAGTAGTTAAAATCCATGACATAGAAAAGTTCTCGGATAAATTTGAAAAACAAGTGGTACTCGTAGAACAAGAAGGTGTCAAGTACGATGCGACAGTTCCTTTAGAGCTTATCAATGATAAGATAAGTGATGTCGGTGGAAGGTTAGCAGTCGGTGAAACATTTACGTTCAGTATTAATATATCGGGTAGAGAGTGGAAAGACAAGCACTTTGTAAGCCTTCGTGCTTGGAAATGTGAGGTTGAAACAGGGGGTGGTAATCCCAGTATTGAAAACTCTAAGGAAGGACTTCCGTTTTAGGATGTTGGTTGATTTGTTAAAATTAGAGGAGATTTAAAAGTTTCCTCTTTTTTTTTCCCCTTTTCTTTTGTGTTCTGAAAAATAGTTTTATATTTGTGTCATACTAATTAAAACAAAGCATCATGTCAAATTTAGCATTAAGGTTCACACAAAACGAGTTCAAAGCACTAGCAAAAGAATTATACGAACAAGGTCTAGGTAACACTCAATTACGTTACACAACGGATGGCAGAATTTATGTCCTTACCTCAAGCGATTACACGATGGATAAGGTTTGGGATATTGCTGAAAATTTAGGTTTAAAACAAGCAAGAATAGACTACTGTGCTGTTTACACAGGAAGCGACATCATTAACGTTCTATAATACTAATCACTAAAACAAAACAAAATGACTACTCAGAAACTAAGCAAGTACACTAAAAATCTATCAATCAAGAATTTCAATGAGGTTTGGTCTTACACCACTAAAGTAGCGATTATTAATAGTGACCATATACAAGAATTAGGTTACTGGAGCATGACAACCCGAAAGCATATCAACTATGTTGGAATGGAATATAACTTACCTGTAACTAATTTCAACGAATAATGGAAACCCCAAGCTACTACTCAATAATAACTGCGGAAGTGAGGTACGATAAAGACCTGACTCCTAACGCTAAATTACTGTACTCGGAGATAACAGCCTTGACAAATAAGAACGGGAAGTGTTGGGCTTCCAATGGCTACTTTTCTGGATTATACAAAGTGTCCAAGGTTACTATTTCTAAATGGGTAAACCAACTGGCAAAAAAGGAATACATCAACGTTACTTTTTTATACATCAAAGGAACAAAGCAAATTGACAAGCGAATTATCACCCTTACCCCCGTTAAAGAAAACGATAACACCCCTCAAAGAAAAGTTAAAGGGGGTGTTAAAGAAAACCTTT
>NZ_CEXZHP010000282.1:0-1436 GCF_982775275.1 Nitrosophilus sp. | reverse complement strand
CGTTGCTTGTGACTGATGTAGATGGGAATTTGGAAGATGATTTGCATTTTCAGCTTGATCAGATTGAAAAAGTGTTTCGTGAGAACGGATGTAGTGAATTTCGGCGTGCAAAAGATGAAAAAGAGGCTGCCGATATCTGGTTTGCACGCCGTAATGCAAGCCCTGCGCTTTCTGTGTATGGAAGTAAAAAACTCAATGAAGATGTAACAGTCCCGCGTGCTGTTTTACCGGAGCTTTTAGAGAAGTTTTATGCCATTGCAAAAAAATACAATATTGCAATACCATGTTTTGGACATACGGGTGATGGAAATGTGCATACAAACGTTATGGTTGATGGAAGTAATCCTCATGAGGTAAAGATTGCCTATAAGGCTATAGAGGAGGTGTTTCAAGCAACTGTTGATTTGGGGGGAACACTCTCCGGTGAGCATGGTATAGGTTTGGCAAAAGCTCCCTATATGTCGATGGCATTTACCCCTGAGGAGATGGAACTTTTCCGCTCTATAAAGATGGCGTTTGATCCAAACAATATTCTCAATCCTGCAAAAATGGGTCTTGTCTAAATTGTAAGAGAGGGGTGGAAGATGATGCGTACAAAGGAAAAAATATACAAACTTTACAGACACGCAAGATTTTTCATCCGTACATTTGTCGATAAGGAGCTAACGCTTTTTGCGGCAAGTTTAAGTTTTTATACTATTTTTTCTATTATTCCCCTTTTGCTTATTATAATGACACTGCTTACTTCTCTTCCCTCATTTTCGGAGTATTACCTCAAAATACAGGAGTTTATATTTTCCAATTTGATGCCGGTAAATTCGGAAGTTGTGATGGATCAGATAAACGGATTTTTAGCAAACTCCTCCAAGATGGGGATGGTGGGTTTTGTTGCTATTTTAGTCTCTTCACTTCTGTTTTTTAAAAATTTTGAGTATATAGCCAACAAGATTTTTCATGCAAAACCCCGCACCCTTTGGGAGAGTATTACAACCTACTGGACCATGATAACACTTACCCCAATAGCTTTGGGTATCTCCTTTTATATGACGGGGTATGTTGCTCAAGTGATTGCAAGCAACGAGTGGACATCAGGATTGAATCTTTTCCCGTTTATTCCCTATTTTATCATCTGGGGGCTGTTCTTTTTGCTTTTTCAAATCGCCGCAAATGTAACAATAAACCCCAAAGCATCTGCATTAAGTTCTTTTATAGTTGCAGTGATTTTTAGTGTGAGTAAAAATGGATTTATCTACTATGTGTTTTATAACAAATCATACGCCACAATGTATGGCTCTTTTTCTATTTTGCTTTTTTTGTTTTTATGGATTTATGCTTCATGGATTATTTTTATTTACGGCTTAAAGTTATGCTACATTATAGATAAGGTATATAAAAAGAAAAAGGGTGTAAAGGAATAGAAATGCACCCAAAGAGCG
>NZ_CEXZHP010000281.1:0-1450 GCF_982775275.1 Nitrosophilus sp. | reverse complement strand
TCATCCCTCTCAAAACGCCCCTCAAGCTCCTTTTCCAGCTGCTCTTTTTTTATCTTAAAACGTATATGCTCTAAGGTGTTTTCCACTTTGGAGAGAGTGATTTTTTTACTCCGCATCTCACTGAGTGCCTCATAGAGCCGTTTTTCCTCCTCTTTGGTAAGCTCAAACGCCCCAAGAAGCTCCTGTATCTTTTGTTCTTTTGTGTCAAAGTGTTGCTTGTGTGCTGTTTTGGGTGCTTTGTAGATAGTCCCCTCGTTTTGAAAAAAAGTTACAATATCCCGACGCATATCACTTTGTGCCTCACTCCATATCATCCGAAGTGTTTTGACCATCAGCTCTTTGTTATGCTCTATATCGTATATACCCAAAGCACCAAAAAGTGCGCTGAGTGTTTGGGTGTCAACCCTCTCTATCCCCACATCAAACGGGTCATCATCAAAATATATTTTTATTTTCCGGTTCAGTTTTGTATGTTTTTTATTTTTTTTTCCCATAAAGAGATTGTAGCGAAGATAATCAAACATACAGTATACATGCAATAGAAGCGATACAAGCGATTTTATATGACAAAAAAATGCCTATAACACCCCTTAGCGGTGATAAAACTCCATAACTCCCACTATCCCCTCAGGGGTTGCACTGACGACAACACTGCTGTCTATAGGTGATTTTCTGTTTTCTAAAACTTTTTGCAAGTCACGTAACACTATGCCGTAGTTACGAAACATTGGGATGCTTACCTTTTGTACTTTTGCTTCATCCACCTCATTTGCCAAAGCCTCAAGCGCTGCCTCATAGACACTTTTGTTGGTAACATACTGCAAATAGTAATCCCTCATAATGGCAATATTGTTCAACCACGCCTTCTTCTCATCTTCTGTTAAAGAGTCGTTGCTTTGTACCCTTTGTATTAAATCATCGACCAACTCTTTTGCTTTGTGCTCTTGTTGTTCATACACCTCATCGAGATTTTTTACATACTTTTTCAAACGTATCAAAAGCTCTGTAGGGTTTAACTCCTTATGCTCTACCTTGTAAAGGTGTTGTGTTGTTTCTGTTTCTCCGTAACTTAAAGCCTCAAGCAGCTCCAAAACAGCATGCAAGTAGATATATTTATCTGTTTGCAAATGATCAAAAGAGACTCCGTTTTGCGATACTATAGGCATATCCCCCACATATTTTAACTCCATCTTCAACTCCCCTTTTGCATAAATTTTTCTATATTGTACCACCTTTACAATTACTTTTAGAAAAAAATAATGTTAAAGCACTATAATCCCTTGTATGAAGTATGCTGATGAATGGACACAAAAAGAGTTTCTTACATATAAACAAAAGTTACAAAAAGAGGGTGTTGCGGTGGTTCTTGTCGATACCATCCTCTCCCCCATAGAGAAAGCAGATACGGTGGTATATAACCCTTATACACTCAAACAATACCCACCTGGAA
>NZ_CEXZHP010000280.1:0-1451 GCF_982775275.1 Nitrosophilus sp. | reverse complement strand
TATTTTTTTGTATCACCGAATTTTTACGACCAAAATCAAAAAGATTCCATTTTACATCAATACCCGCCTGCCATGTATTTGCATGTTTAAAATCACCGGAGTTTGGATTTGTACTATCGTTAATACCACCATTTTCCCCATAGTATGCACTAAAGTTTACTTTTGGGTAGTACACACTTTGACTTTTTTGTTGTAGTTTTTCTTTTTTCATAACATCAAGTGAGGCAATTTTGAAACGGGAAGTTTCCAAAAGCTCTTTTTTATGTTCTTGTGGAGATAAAGATTGCACTTTTGGTACAGTGATGGTTATATTTTCCAACTCTTCCAAAGTATCAACATATAAAACACTTGCTAGTGTTTCTTGAACTATTTTTTTGTTTGTTTGAATATCTACAAGCTTTGTTTGTGCACGCTTTATATCTGCAAGTGCTTTTAACGCATCTATTTTAGCAGCACTTCCAAGTTGAACTTTTAAACTGATATTTTTATAGAGATTCTCTAAAGATTGAATATAAACACTTTGAGATTTTTCTTGAGCCGATAACGATAAAACATTCATATAGAGTGTTTTTACATTATAGATAATCTGCTCTTTAGAGAGGTGATGAAAATTTTTATTGATCTCTTTTTGAAGTTCAGACACCTCAATAGAGCGAGTATCACTCAATCCATTAAAGAGGGTAACATTATAAGAAACACCTGCTACCATCATATCTTGTGTTGTTGGAATACGTGCCGCTCCCGATGCTATACTTGCCGGTGTCAAAGGGGTAAGTGTTCGCGGAAGATTATAGTGTGTCAAAGATGCAACAAGATCAACACGCCCATAATTGGCTGCTTTCTTCTCCTGTATATCTCTTTGGGCTATATCTAAACCCATTGCAGATTTTTGTAAATCGCGAGAGTGTTGCAATGCCGTAGATACTGCCTCTTCCATCGTCATGGCTTCTAATTGCGATGCGATGCAAAAAAGTAGTAAAAACTGAGATACTTTATTGATTTTTATCAATGATAAACTCCTGATTTTGTATTAGACTTCTTGTTCTGGTTTCGTACTTTATCAAAACGGTGTTAACCCAATGTTAAAAGTATTGTACTATCGTTACGTTCGTTTGTAAAATTTTCACTCTATAAAGGTTGTTTTTTTGGAAGATTGGTTTATACATTTTCATCTCTTTGCTGCTATTGCATGGATAGGCGGTTCTATTTTTATGTTTGTTTTGGGTGTTACAATGACAGACAAACAAAAACAAAGGGAAGTTTACCCCCACATAGGTCCCATTTTTGGTTATTTTGAGCTTGTATCGCTTATTATACTCGTTATGAGTGGTATTGTTATGATTAGCAATGATGGTCTTTTAGATATGCTCCTCAATGGAGATACCAATACAGTAGTAGCATATCTAAAAAATAAACTTATCTTGGTTGCCACATTGATTATCGCAACTGCT
>NZ_CEXZHP010000279.1:0-1455 GCF_982775275.1 Nitrosophilus sp. | reverse complement strand
GTGGTCTGTTCCTATGTAAAATTTCATATATTTCCTTTCATTATGAGAGTTAAAGTTGCAAAATAGTTTGCACCGGTATAAATATAAGATACTTACTCAGTGGTGTCATGATAATAATCAGAACTATAATCATACCATAAGGTTCATATTTATAAAAAAACTCTGCAACAGCGTTGAGTTTGTATTTGAGTGCAAGGTGCATGACAAAGTGTGCACCGTCAAACTGTGGAATAGGCAAAAGATTAAATACCCCCAAAACCACATTGATAATAAGAAGCTGATACACCAAAATATAGGCAAAAACATACACAAGTGAATCGGCTGTTGTTGGTGTAGGCATAATGGTAATAGCTATAGAAGCAAAGGCTGCAAGGGTGAAATTATACACAATGCCCGCCAAGTCAACCTGCATAGCAGCATTATAGCCGCCACGGTTGATAACATGAAAGGTGTTGATAGGTACAGGTTTTGCCCATCCAAACAAAAAGCCGCTGTCACCACCTAAGAGCATAGGTAAAAAGTACATTGTAGCAGGAACAATAATGGTTCCCACCATATCGATATGACTTATAGGATTGATACTGAGACGACCTGCATTTTTTGCCGTCATATCACCATACATATATGCAACCCAGCCGTGCATAATCTCATGTCCGATTATAGCGATGGCAAGTGCTAAGACGGCACCTGCTATTTTTAATATATCAAGTAATTCCATAATACTCTTTGTCTTCTTTTTCTCTCTCTTGTATCGCTTTTTGCAAGTAAGGTTCCTGCTCTAAATCGGCAGGTGTTTTCCCTATACGATCCCATCGTATCTCCCAGTTTTTATCGATAGAGAAGTAGATAAACCAAGGGGTTCCTTCTATATTTTCATACGGCACACTTCCCCAAAAACGGCTGTCGTTGGAATGGTCACGATTATCACCCATCATAAAGTAATGATCTTTTTCAACACGCAACGGATTAACATAGAAGATAGGGATGGGAAAATGACCGTCATTAACAATTTTTGGATCATGATGGATACCGGGATGTTGTTTCATATAAGGGTTTTTTACCCAGAGTTTTCCATCAAAAATAGCAATTTCATAATCTTTGTAATGCTCCTTGATCCAGTCATCCCCTTCACGAAAGTGGATAAAAAGGTTTTTTTCAGCTACAAAAAGTTCATCGCCTGGGAGTGCAACACACCTTTTGACAAAGTGCTGTTTAATATTTCCGGGATAGCGAAAAATAACAATATCACCACGTTGCGGTGTATCCCCGTCAATAAGTTTTAAATCATCACTCCATGGCATAATAGAAAGCTCTAAAAAGGGGATATGTGGCATAGGGATACCATAAGCAAATTTCTTGGCAAAAAGATGATCGCCAACAAGAAGAGAATCTTTCATACTTCCACTTGGGATTCTAAAAGCCTGCGCAACAAAAAAGATAACAAAAAGAACTATA
>NZ_CEXZHP010000278.1:0-1463 GCF_982775275.1 Nitrosophilus sp. | reverse complement strand
CAAATTCTAGTGGAATATTTAGAATTATATGTACAATTCCTGAAAATGTTAAGATAGGTAAGTCATACTACATAGAGCTGTACTTTCCTGGAAATGAGACTCTTGCTGAGTCAAGAATAGACCCATACATATACATAACTAGGAGGTGTACTCTAAATATAATATCAAATGGATTTTGTTTTAAAAACTTTCCAGGTCTAGTAGTGTGTCTATATAATTCAAGTTTTGTAAATGTTAGAATAGTTTCAGGGGTTTCAAATAATATAGAGATCAATACCATAAAATCTAGTAACATGATGTCAATCGTGAAAGGTAGTAATAGTATAGTAATTTCAGGAATTTTGACTAATAATTCTATATTTAGACTGACATATGCTGGTAGTGTAGATTGTGCATATTTTGATCTTACTATACTATTGTTGAGAACTAATATAAGTGTAGATGTTTTAAATAAAATATCTAACAATACAATTATAGTGTATAGAAATTCTACATTGAGATTACATATAAATCTAAATATACCTATCTCACTTATATTAAAATACTACATATATAGCTATAGGAATGGTACACTAATAAAGACAGGATATTTAACATATGTAAATGGTAGAAGTAATATTTTCAACATAACTTTAAATAATGTTAAACCTGGTCTATATCGTCTAACTATAAGAATATTAGGACAGTTAATATTTAGAATAACTTCACTATCGAGGTATACATCTCCTCTAAGTAAGTATAGAGATGTTATAGTTGAATCATATTTACTATCTTATCCAAATGTAAATCTAGTTAGTAGTTACCTATTTTCAAAACTTGTAGAGGTTAGATCTGTACTGTACATAAGAATTCTAGAGAAAGTTGTAGATTATTCTCATGGTATTGTTACTATTGTTGGTAAAGTTTTAGATAAATTTAGTAGAGAGCCTATGCCTGATGTATATGTTTGTTCAAATTCTAAATGTGTATTAACTAATAAGTCAGGAATATTTTCAATATCTCTACACTTATCTCCAAACATTGTTATTATAGCTAGATCAAGATCTCCATTTTACGATAGTGCTAGACTAGTTATTCATATATCGTTAATATACATGTATTTGATTTATATTGTTGTAGGTATTATAGCTATTATATGTCTATTTTCTACATATTTAGTAGTTAAGAAAGTTTTGAAGAAGTATAGAAGAACTTCAAATATTGTTAAAGGTAAGGTTGGTAATGTTGTTGGTAGTATTGAATTTGTCAGCATTGGTAAGGGTGAACCGTTGATTTGGAGTGTTAATGAGCCATTAGATATAGTTGTGAATGTTTTGAAAGATGGTGAACCTGTACCTGATAGTGAGATTAAGTTAGAGATTTCAGGAGTGTATGAGGGATTTGGTAGAAGACATACTGTCATATTTAGAAATGAGGGTATGTATAAGGTATGTCTATACTTTAATAATTTGAAGATTTGTGAA
>NZ_CEXZHP010000277.1:0-1466 GCF_982775275.1 Nitrosophilus sp. | reverse complement strand
CAAGCCGCAGCTGCTCGAAACCCTCGTCGCCGCCTACGGATTCGATCTGCCGGAATTCGTCGTCGAGCAGGAGATCGACATGGCGGTCAACAACAAGGCGCGCGAACTGAGCGAGGACGAACTCAAGGAGCTGCGCGAGAACGCCGACAAGCTCAAGGAATTCCGCGAGCAGTTCCGTGAAGAGGCCGAGCGCTCCGTCAAGGCGACCTTCCTGATCGACGCCCTCGCCAAGGCCGAGAACGTCACGGTCGGCGAGCAGGAGGTCATGCAGACGATCTACTTCGAAGCGATGCAGACCGGCCAGGACCCGCAGGCGGTCTACGAACAGTACCAGAAGAGCGGCTATCTGCCGGCGATCCAGATGGCGATGGTCGAAGACCGCGTCCTGGGCAACCTGCTCAACGCCGTCATGGAAACGCCGGAAGAGAAGACCGAAGAGAAGCAAGAAGAGAACGGATGAGCTACATTCCCTACGTCATCGAGAAAAGCGCGCGCGGCGAACGGTCCTACGACATCTACTCGCGCCTGCTGAAAGACCGCATCATCATGCTCAGCGGCGAGGTCAACGACGCCGTCGCGTCGACGATCGTCGCGCAGATGCTCTTCCTCGAAGCCGAAGATCCCGAAAAGGACATCTACTTCTACATCAACTCCCCCGGCGGTGTCGTCACCTCCGGGATGGCGATCTACGACACGATGAACTACATCCGCCCCGACGTCGCCACCATCTGTATCGGCCAGGCCGCCTCGATGGGCTCGTTCCTGCTCAGTTCCGGTGCCAAGGGCAAGCGCTTCGGTCTGCCGCACGCACGCATCATGATCCACCAGCCGCTCGGCGGTGCCCAGGGACAGGCGACGGACATCGAGATCCAGGCCAAGGAGATCCTGCGCATGAAGAAAGAACTCAACGAGATCCTCGCGAAGAATACCGGCCAGACCCTCAAAAAGATCGAAAAAGACACCGACCGCGACTTCTTCATGAGCGCCGCGGAAGCCAGGGACTACGGAATGATCGACGAGGTCCTGGTCAAGAACGCAACGAAATAGGATCCCGGGCTTACGGCCATGACGCTTCCGATCATCACCTATCCGGACAAACGCCTCAAACAGATCTCGGCCCCGGTCGGGACCTTCGACGCAAAGCTGCACACTTTCCTCGATGACATGTACGAAACGATGATCGCCTCCAACGGCATCGGGCTTGCCGCCATCCAGGTCGCCCGACCCGTCCGGGCGCTGATCGTCAATCTTCCGGACGACGAAGGCGAACAGCACAAAGCGGAACTGCTGGAGGTCATCAACCCGAAGATCGTCGAAGCCGACGGCAGCACCTTCTATCAGGAAGGCTGCCTCAGCGTCCCGGGCTTCCTTGTCTTTGCAGGCTTTTTCTATTGCATCGGCTGCGGCCTGTTTCCTGGCCTTTTCTTCCCCTTCCCGGCGCAGTTCATCCTCGCGCTCTTTCTGTT
>NZ_CEXZHP010000276.1:0-1472 GCF_982775275.1 Nitrosophilus sp. | reverse complement strand
TTCACTTATATCGTTACGAATAAAATGGTAATCTTGCAAAATAAGGCTCTCAATCAACGCAAATGAGGGTTTTGTTGTGTCTATTTTTCCCCATTCCACACCGCCAAAGAGTGTGAATTTTTCCACAGCATCCTCCATGGAGGCGGGTGTGTGTTGTTTGTAAAAGTGTTGAAACTGTTGTTTGAGTGATTGGTTTTTGGTAATGATAGAGAACCCTTTTTTTGGCTAATTATACACTATTTTTAAAAAATCCCACAGTGATGTCGTTTGGAAGGTAGTCTTTTTGAAGAGAAAGGGTGGCGGGGCTGAGTTTTTGTGCAAGTTGTTGTATATCTTGCGTGTTGAGGTAGTTGTAGATGCCGGAGGTTTTTTCTCCAAAGAGCGCGTTAAATATGATACCCTGCGTTGCGTGTTGGTAGCAGTTGTGTAGAAAAAGGTAGCTCTCAAACTTTGTAAGGGTATTGAGTGCACCGCTACAGATATAATAATCGGCATAGGGGAGGGAGTGGTTGTGGAGTATATCGGTATGGAGTATTGTCTCTTGCGTGTTGCGTGTTGCGATGGAGCACATAAAATCTAAACTGTCGATACCTGTGTATTTTTTTGGCAGCGTGTTGCGTGTTTGCAAATAGGTGTAAAAATCTCCAAATCCACACCCTGCATCAACAAGAGAGAGATGGGTTAGATTGCAAGGAAGCATCTGGAGTATCTGCTCAAACCGTACCTCTTGGGAGTAGCAAGAGTGCCACTGCACACCCTGAGGGGTTTGTGCATACTTTTTCACAGAGGCTTTGTAAAATGTGTATGTATCTATACGGGGCATAAGGGTATCTCCTAGAGGCTGTTTTGTGTCCGTTTGGACTGCACTCATAATACTTGTGCTATTGTAACGCAGTTTGGTAATATGTTACAATACCCACAATACAGAAACAAAGGGACGCGATGAAAATAGCAGTAGTAGGGCTTGGCGGTGTCGGGGGTTATCTGGCTGCGTGTTTTGCACAAAACGGATTGGATGTTACGGGTTTTGGTCGGGGTGCGCATCTTCGTGCCATAGAGCAGCATGGGTTGCGTGTTGTAGAAGATACCCAAAGCTGGACGCAGCCTCTTTGTGTACAAACACTTCAAGAGGCGAAGGGGCGGTTTGATCTGGTTGTGTTTTGTACAAAAAGTTATGACCTTGAGGAGGCATATAAAAAGATAGAACCTTTGACAACACGCAACACCATAATGCTCTCTTTTGCAAATGGTATTGATAATGGAAATAAACTGCGTGATATGGGGGCTTTAAGGGTGCTTGATGGGTGTATATATATTTTGTCACATATACAAGAAGCGGGGGTGATTCGTAAAAAAGGGAGGGTGTTTGCTGCTGTTTTTGGCGGGGAGAAAGAGGCAGAAGATACCCTTGCTGCCCTTTTTGAACAGGCAAGACTGCGTTATAAGATTCCTGAAAATATCCAAGAGGCGTT
>NZ_CEXZHP010000275.1:0-1490 GCF_982775275.1 Nitrosophilus sp. | reverse complement strand
TCCAACAGAAAAAAGTAAAAGGGCGTATATGGTATCGCGTAATAGCGGGTCCAATTAACTCTGATAGTGTGGATGGCTGGAAGCTGGCCGCAGAAAAACTGGGTCATCGTCCTATGGTAATTTCTGTAAGATAAGTGCAATTGCTTATCGAAGCGAATAATAAACGTTAAAACAGAAACATAATCTCGGCTATTGATTCGTAAGCTGGAGCATGAACTGGTTAATGTACTGATTTTAGTATAAGATTATCGCCTTCATTTTTGCGATTTTTTCAAGTCTTGCCGAACTATTGTGGGGGTAGTATGCAGACCCGACAAATTGATGCAGTCTCCGACAGTCTTGACGCAGATGCGAACTCAAGTCCTGCGCAAAGCCTCATTCAGGGGCAAATTGCCTATCTTTATAAAAACAAGGTACTCGGTTTTTGGAGCAATATCCTACTTGCCGTTGTTTTACTGGGCTTTTTCTGGTTGCATTTTTCTAGCCAGCATATTCCATTGTTTATTTGGTTTGGTTTAATTGTTACCTTAAGTATTGTACGTTTTCTGGTTGGTAAAAATTTCAATTCCCGAAAGCAATACTCCCAACTTGAATTAAGCAACTGGGCAAATAAATACGTCTTTTTCACCACGATGATCAGTACCATCTGGGGGTTGTCTGGTGTGGTGTTATTTCCCAATGACCTGATTCATCAAGTGTTATTGGTGATGATTCTATTTAGTGTACTCCTGGCTGCTATCCCGACACTTGCTGCATCCCGCATAGCCTACTATTTACAAATTCTGGTTACGCTCGCGCCTATCACCATTTTGTTAATAATGAGTCAGGACGAAGGGCATGCCTTGCTTGCTGCAGCAATTCTTATCGCTGCAATTACCTTGATTCTGGTTTCAAGCTATATTTATCATTTATTGTATGAATTACAGGATGCCCAGTTTGCCCTTCAGGATTTGGCGGATACAGACCAGCTAACCCAGGTTGCTAATCGTCGCCACTTTGATCGAAAATTTAAAACAGAATGGCGCCGGGCGATGCGCGAAAGAACCCCCATTTCCTTGTTATTGCTGGATGTCGATTACTTTAAAAAATATAACGATGCACTGGGACATCAGGCAGGTGATGAATGCTTGCAGAAAATTTCGGCCAGCCTGAGAAGTGTTACCCGCCGCCCCGCTGATTTGGCTGCGCGTTATGGCGGCGAAGAGTTTGCGGTGTTGCTACCTGTTACAAAATTAAAAGATGCGCGTATGTTAGCAGAGCGTTTACGCAATAAAATCGAAAATTTACGTATTGTGCACCCAGCTTCAGAGCTTGGTGTGGTGACGGTTAGCATCGGTGTTTCCTGTTGTGAGCCGGGCTGGGATTTTACCGGAGAAACGCCTGAGGAAGAACAAGATGTAATTTTTCCGGCCATGCTGGTAACCGCTGCTGATAATGCCATGTATGTGGCAAAACGCCAGGGACGTAATCAGGTTTCAGAACAGGGCTGC
>NZ_CEXZHP010000274.1:0-1512 GCF_982775275.1 Nitrosophilus sp. | reverse complement strand
TTTGAAGATGATATTGGAATGGTAGAATTTGGTGTTTATAAACCTCATTTTGATAATCTCAGAAGAATTTCACTAGAGAACAGTTCCAATTGGTCTAAGAGACGGGGTTGGGTTAATAAAGTTAAAAATATTCCTGAAGACATTCAGCTAGCTGAAGATGTAACCAAAATCTTCATTAGAAATCCTACTTTAAGAGGAAAAACAGATGTTTTGGAGAATTACAGGAAAACCAGAACTGATTTAGGTGAAAAAGACTTTCATAGAAAGATTAGTTCATTAATTACCCCCCGTGTAACAAAAAGCAATATAGACCCAGATGTTTCAGTTAATCTTTTAGGCGACACCGGAATTCCATTTTTCCCCCCTGAGGTTGGACAAGGATATCTTAATTATTCTGCGGCTCGAAGAGGACAAATGTATAAAATGGAAGAATTTAAGGACTTTGTCCTGGATAAATTTTCCAGACCAGTTAATCCTGCTAAGAATGCCTTTAAGGGACAGGAGGGCATAGGATACAAATACACAGAGAAAGCAGGGCCACAAAATATTCTTTCAGGAATAAAACATATTACCCCTTACTTAAAACAAACGAAAGAAGGAAGAATTGCCTTAAAGAATCTTGAAGATTATAAAGCACTGAGGGAAGAACCAGGATCTGTAGCAATACTAAAGCGGCAAGAAAACATTAAAATTCTGAATAAGGACCTTGAAGGAAAGCTGCATTCAGGTGATGACTTGACAAGATGGGAGGCAAAGGAAAATTTAAAGGAATTTTCAAACGCTGTTGCGAGGTTGGAAGGAATAAAAACTTATAGAGGTGACTTTCTTAAAAGTTATATGGATGAGTACAATTTAAAATATGGGACTAATATTTTAGCTAAATATGGAATTTCAGGAAAGTACGGAACGAAAGGATTTAAAGATTCTGCAATTTTAGGAAGCGTTAAAAATAAGGATAAATATTTTATGGACATCAGAAGTCATCCTTCAAGAGTTGATCTAGACCTTCTTAGAAAATACAAGGAAAATAAACAAGAGGTACTCATTAGAAATATTATGGCGGGAAGAAAAGGTGAGTCTCAACTGAACAGCATTAACAGGATGTTCATGAAAGAAACACCACCTATTCCTGGATCAAAACAATCGCCCTATGAAAAAAATTATTATGACTATGACCATATACAGCCTTTCATGTTTGGAGGAAAAAATACTGCTGATAATTTAACAATCATCAATAGAAGACCGCACCGCGGAGCAACCGTTCCTGGAAAAGCGACGGAAGAGGGAACTGAAATGCACATGAAAGGGATTTTTGAAAGAAAAATTTATGATGATTTTGAAGGAATGATTGATAAGGCTAACGCGGGGGATCTGATAGGGGCGGAGGATCTTGCTCGATCGGCAAAATCAACAATTGATGAGGCCAAAGTATATGGAACGCCAGCCATTTTTATACCGATAAAAGATCATTTTGAGCAAGAAGACAATGCAAAAGAAGAAGGATTTGTTTTT
>NZ_CEXZHP010000273.1:0-1520 GCF_982775275.1 Nitrosophilus sp. | reverse complement strand
CCTACATTGGCGTGATGGTCGATGACTTGATCACACACGGCACTCAGGAGCCATACCGAATGTTTACCAGCCGAGCTGAGCATCGATTGCTATTGCGCGAAGATAATGCTGATTTACGTCTTACCGAAGTAGGGCGAGAGCTAGGACTGATTGATGATGAACGCTGGCAGGCTTTTAATGTAAAACGTGAAAAAGTCGAGGCTGAAATGCAGCGCCTTCGCGATACTGTTTTACGCCCGACCGATATTACTGATGAACAAAGCCAGGCAGTTTTTGATGGTGCTTTAAGCCGCGAATATCGTTTAAGTGAGTTATTACGCCGCCCCAATGTGACTTATAAATCCTTAATGACCCTGCCGGAAATTGGCCCCGCGGTTGAAGACCAGAAAGTCGCCGAGCAAGTTGAAGTGCAATTCAAATATGCAGGCTATATTGATCGTCAGCAACAAGAAATTGATAAACAAAAAAAGCATGAAGAAATGAAGCTGCCTGAAGATTTTGACTACGCATCCATTAAAGGCGGTTTATCTAATGAAGCGCGCCAGAAGCTTGAAGAGCAAAAGCCGGCAACCATTGGGCAGGCTTCACGAATTCCGGGAATCACGCCTGCAACCATTTCAATTTTAATGGTGCATTTAAAAAAACATCGTTATAAAAAGGCGAGTTAAGGGGTGGGTATTAAACAATTATGGGAGTCTGGTTTAGGCTCGCTTGCCTGTAAACCGGATGAGAATCAGTTAGCCCAGCTAAAGCAATATGTTGAGTTATTGGAACGCTGGAATAAAACCTATAACCTGACCGCCGTGCGTAATCCAGAAGAAATGGTGCCACTGCATATTTTTGATAGTTTGGTGGTTGCCGATTACATCAAAGGTGATAACTGCCTTGATGTGGGAAGCGGTGCCGGTTTGCCGACCATTCCACTGGCGATTATGCAAGCACCGAGACGATTTACGGCGCTGGATACCAATGGCAAGAAATCCCGTTTTATTCAGCAAGCGGTGATTGAACTGGGCTTAAAAAATGTCAGCGTTGAACAGGTTCGAGTTGAAAAGTGGCAATCAGAAGAGAAATTTGATGCCATTATCAGCCGGGCCTTTGCATCCATCCATGACTTTGTCACGTCTTCATCTATGCACTTGTCTGAAAACGGTATTCTGTATGCCATGAAGGGGCAGTATCCGGAGGCCGAAATGCAATATCTGCCCAATGGTTTTCAACTTAAGGCAAGCCACACGCTGAATGTTCCCTTTGTTGAAGGTGAACGTCATTTATTAGAGATAAGCCGGGATTAAAACCATGAAAATTAAAGATAAACGCTCTGTTTTTCTACTCTTTGCTGCAATGCTGATAAGCAGCGTCATTATCGGTAGTTTTTGCCAGATTAGTTTTGATCCCGTACCCAATCTAAATTCATCTGTCCAAGCGGCAACAATGGCACAGGCTAAATCAAACTATCCCCCTGTTGATGTTGATATGTCTTTAAAACAGGTGGCTGAACATACCTGGTATGTGCAGGG
>NZ_CEXZHP010000272.1:0-1522 GCF_982775275.1 Nitrosophilus sp. | reverse complement strand
TCTTTACCATATAAATCTATATAACTTTTAGTGATTGGATCAAGTTTAGGTTTTTTAGTGATTTTTGGTTTAATTTTTTTTGGTTTTATAACTTTTTTTATTTTTTTAGGTAAAGGAGGTTTTTTATGGATAGCTTGTTTTGCAACTATTTTTTGGGAGTTTTTAGGTTTATTTGGTTTAAAATTATTTAATTTTTTTTGATTTGAATTTTTTATAAGTTTTGGTTTTGGCTTTTTTATAGGCTGTTTTTTAGGGTTTGATTTTAATTTAACTAGAGTAATTTTTGTATTATTTTGATTTGAGTTTATTTTTGATTGCTTAATAACTTTTTTATTTACTAAATAATTATATAAAACAATATGCAAAATCAAAGAAAATAAAAAAGCAATTACAAATCTAGCACCATTCATTAATAAAAAAGAAGCTTAAATAGCTTCTTCGTTTTCTTCTCCAGTTCTAATTCTAACTATTTTTTCAATAGGGCTTACAAAAATTTTACCATCTCCAATTTTACCGGTTCTTGCAGATTCACTAATAGCCTCAATAACTTTTTCAACATCTTCTTCTTTTACTATTAAATCTATCTTAATTTTAGGTAAAAAATCTACAACATACTCTGCACCTCTATAAAGTTCACTATGCCCTTGTTGTCTTCCATAACCCTTGACATCACTTATTGTCATACCAGTTACACCAATTTCGCTCAGTGCCTCCTTTACATCTTCTAACTTAAAAGGTTTTATAACCGCTTCAACTCTTTTCATATTTTCTCCTTAATTAATATGCTCTTTTAAATTCTGGATATGCTTCAAGTCCACACTCATTTACATCTAGCCCCTCAGTTTGAGCATCATCATCTGCTCTAAATGAAACTATTTTATTAATAACATATATTACCACATAAGAGCTTATAAATACAAATAATCCTACAACAACTACACCTTTTAGTTGAGTAAAAAAGCTAACTTCACTACTAAAAATACCAACTGCAAGTGTTCCCCATATACCATTAACTAAATGCACTGACAATGCTCCAACAGGATCATCTATTTTAAGTTTATCAAAAAAAGGCACTGCATAAACAACTAAAATCCCACCAATCGCTCCTATTATGATAGGAGAATATATATCTAAAATATCTGCACCAGCAGTTATCGCAACAAGACCACCTAAAGCTCCATTTAAAATCATAGTAATATCAAGTTTTTTATATTTTATATACATAAAAATTCCAGTTATTATAGCTCCAGCAAGTCCTGCAGTATTTGTATTCATCACTGTTAGAGCAAAAGTATCAGCTGCTTCTTTACTAGCAATACTTCCAACACTCCCACCATTAAATCCAAACCATCCTATCCACAAAATCAATGCCCCAAGTGTTACCAATGGGATATTACTTGCAGGTATCACTTTGACTTTATTATTTTGGTATCTACCTTTTCTAGGGCCTATAATTAAAATTGCTGCAAGCAATGCCCAAGCTCCAGTTGAGTGAATTACTGTACTCCCAGCTAAATCATGC
>NZ_CEXZHP010000271.1:0-1533 GCF_982775275.1 Nitrosophilus sp. | reverse complement strand
ACTATTTCACTGGAGTTTGTTAAAAACGATTTTAATGGTATAAAAGTGGAAGTAGAGGGTTTAGGGATAGAGATTAACTTCTCTAAAGATAGAATCGACAGTCAAATTATAGAACATATAATTAAAGCAATTTAACTTCAAGAGAGGAGAATAATAGTGGTAGCAAAAATACAAGCTGATGAAATCAGCTCAATAATTAAAGAGCGTATCGACAATTTTGAACTAAGTGTTGATATTAATGAAACAGGTAAGATTGTTTCTTATGCTGATGGTGTTGCTCAAGTTTACGGATTAAGCAATGTTATGGCAGGAGAGATGGTAGAGTTTGAAGAGGGGACAAAAGGTTTGGTTATGAACCTTGAAGAGAGCAGCGTAGGTGTTGTTATCTTAGGTTCTGGTACAGAACTTCGTGAGGGTATGAGTGTGAAGCGCCTTGGAAAACTTCTTCGTGTTCCAGTTGGTGATGCTCTTCTTGGTCGTGTTGTCAATGCACTTGGTGAGCCAATAGACGGTAAAGGTCCAATCGAAGCTACTGAAACTCGTTTCGTTGAAGAGAAAGCTCCTGGTATTATGGAGAGAAAATCTGTACATGAGCCTTTGGCAACAGGTATTAAAGCGATTGATGCACTTGTTCCAATCGGTCGTGGTCAACGTGAGCTTATCATTGGTGACAGACAAACCGGTAAAACTACCGTTGCAATTGATACTATTATCAATCAAA
The DNA here is from genome assembly GCF_982775275.1 of Nitrosophilus sp. Lineage (NCBI taxonomy): Bacteria > Pseudomonadati > Campylobacterota > Epsilonproteobacteria > Nautiliales > Nitratiruptoraceae > Nitrosophilus > Nitrosophilus sp. Next base: position 812 of record NZ_CEXZHP010000271.1, on the reverse strand, counting down.
AAGGGAATGGTGTTGTATGTATCTATGTTGCTGTTGGTCAAAAAGAATCTACAGTGGCTCAAATTGTTCGTCGCTTAGAGGAGCATGGCGCATTAGAATATACTATTATCGTATCTGCAACTGCTGCTGAAGCTGCTGCACTTCAATTCTTGGCTCCATATACCGGTGTAACAATGGGTGAGTATTTCCGTGACAATGCACGTCATGGTCTTATTGTGTATGATGATTTATCCAAACACGCAGTTGCTTACCGTGAGATGTCACTTATTCTTCGTCGTCCTCCGGGTCGTGAAGCGTATCCAGGGGATGTTTTCTATGTTCACTCAAGACTTCTTGAGCGTGCTGCAAAACTTTCAGATGAAGAGGGTGCTGGTTCTTTAACTGCTTTACCTATCATTGAAACACAAGCGGGTGATGTTGCGGCATATATCCCAACAAACGTTATCTCTATTACTGATGGTCAGATTTTCCTTGAAACAGACCTTTTTAACTCAGGTATCCGTCCAGCGATTAATGTTGGTCTTTCTGTATCTCGTGTTGGTGGTGCTGCTCAAATTAAAGCTACGAAACAAGTTGCTGGTACGTTACGTCTTGACCTTGCTCAGTATCGTGAACTTCAAGCGTTTGCTCAGTTTGCATCTGACCTTGATGAAGTTTCCCGTAACCAACTTGAGCGTGGACAAAGAATGGTTGAAGTTCTTAAACAGGGACCTTTCTCTCCACTTTCTGCTGAGAAGCAAGTTGTTATTATCTTTGCAGGTAATGAAGGTTTCTTAGATGATTTTGATCCATCAAATGTGGTTCGTTTTGAA
>NZ_CEXZHP010000270.1:0-1534 GCF_982775275.1 Nitrosophilus sp. | reverse complement strand
TTTAGATGGTAAAAAACTTGCAAGTAAAATTGAAACTCAAGTTTTTAAAGAGGTAACAAAACTGCAACAAGATGGTGTTACTCCAGGGCTTGCAGTAGTTTTAGTTGGTAACAATCCCGCAAGTGAAGCTTATGTAAGAATGAAATCAAAAGCTTGTGATAAAGTAGGAATTTATAATATTGTCCATAGAATGCCGGAAAATATCTCTCAAAAAGCTATAATTGAAACAATTCAAATGATGAATAAAAATCCAAATATTGATGGAATATTGGTTCAATTGCCGCTCCCAACACAAATAAATACAAATGAAATTTTAAAAACTTTAGATCCAAAAAAAGATGTTGATGGTTTTCATCCGTATAATGTTGGAAGAGTTACACTTGGATTAGATGGTTTTATCCCGGCAACTCCTTATGGAGTTATGGAATTATTAAAAGAATACAATATTGAGCTTAAAGGCAAAAATGTATGTATTGTAGGAGCAAGTAATATTGTTGGAAAACCGCTTGCGACTTTAATGTTAAATTCTAATGCTACGGTAGATATATGTCATATATATACAAAAGATTTAAAAGCTCACACTCTAAAAGCTGATATAATTTGCGTAGGAGTTGGAAAAATTAATTTAATAACAGCTGATATGGTTAAAGATGGAGCAATTGTTGTTGATATAGGAATTAATAGATTAAAAAATGGTAAGCTTATTGGAGATGTTGATTTTGAAAATGTTAGTAAAAAAGCTTCATTTATTACACCAGTTCCAGGAGGGGTTGGACCTATGACAATTGCAATGCTTTTGAAAAACACTGTAAAAGCAGCAAAACAGAGAATAATTAATAATTAATTTTTTTAAAAGAAAGGATATAAATGGATTTAAAAGAAAAATTTATAAAATTTTATCATTGGTCTGGAACTTGGAATGGGACTATTGTAATAGTTGCGTTTGTAATTTTTTTTATAGCTCAAGCTTTTGTAATTCCAAGCGGTAGTATGAAAAATACGTTGTTAATTGGGGATATGCTTTTTGTAAAAAAATTTGCTTATGGAATTCCAACACCTACAATTCCTTGGATTGAAATACCAGTTTTACCAGATTTTGATGGTGATGGTCATATAATTAACGACGATAAACCAAAAAGGGGTGATATTGTAGTTTTTAGATATCCTAATAACCCAAAAATTTATTATGTAAAAAGATGTGTAGCAGTTGGCGGAGATATATTATTTATTAGTAACAAACATTTATATCTTCATCCTCATGAAGGAAATGAATATGTAAAAAAACAATATAATGGATATGAGATAGAAAAATTTCAAGAGATGCTTTTTGTCAAAGATCCATATCGTAAAAAACATCCAGGGATTCATAATGATCCAAGAGTTACAAAAGATAAAATTCCTTATGAACAACTTTTTAATTTTTATCCAATTAAAGTAAAAAAAGGTGAATATTTTATGATGGGTGATAATAGAGATCATTCAAATGATAGTAGATTTTGGGGCAGTGTACCTTATAAATATATTATTGGGACAC
>NZ_CEXZHP010000269.1:0-1558 GCF_982775275.1 Nitrosophilus sp. | reverse complement strand
TTTTTGACTTATCACCATGTAGATAAGCCTTCAAAATTTTTAAAAAGCCTCTAAAACTCAAGCAAAAGCACTACTGCAACAAATTCTATTGCAAAATCCGGGTTAAAATATACTTCGTAAGTTTAATGTAAGTTTATTATATATAAAATAAAACAAAAATAAAGGAAATATTAAGAACTATGAAATATCTTAAGATAAAAATAAGCGCAAAAAATGAAAATTTTAAAGTCCCATCTTTTTTAGGTTCTATGATTAGAGGAGGTTTTGGCTCTAGCCTAAAAGATGTAGTTTGCGTAAATCCTTCAAAAATCTGTCAAGGCTGTTTTGCAGCAAAAAATTGTATCTATTATGAGTTTTTTGAGGAGAAAAATAGATTTTTAAATTATAGATTGGATTTTGAGCTTTTTCCAAAAAAATTAGATTTTTCTTTATATTTATTTAACGATTCTATAGAAAAATATCCATATATTTTAAGCGCGATCCATAAAATGCTTACATATAAAGGGCTTGGCAAAAATAGAGAAAAGTTTGAGATTGAAAATATAAAAATCGATAATGAAGTTATTTATAAAAATGGCCAATTTGAAAATATAAAAATAGAACCAAAAAATTTTAAAAACGACAATTTTTGTCCAAATGTTAAAGTAAAATTTATAACACCCCTTAGAATAAAAAGAGAGGGGAGGTTTTTAAAACCAGAGAATTTGGATATAAAAGATATATTGATCTCAATAAATAAAAAAAGAGCCTTTTTTGACTCAAAAAAGGAACAGATAAAATCTTTCCCAAAAATCGTAAAAAAAGATTTAAAAATGGTTGATTTTACAAGATATTCAAATAGGCAAAAGAAAAAGCTAAAAATAGGCGGAATTTTGGGAGAGATGGAAGTTGAGGAAGTGACCCCTCAGACTTATGAACTGCTAAAATATGGGGAGATTAGCGGTGTTGGAAAACTTAATACTTTTGCCCTTGGGAAAATAAAAATAGAGGATATAAGATGAAAAATGAAGATTTAATAGCGCTTGCAGGGCTTTTGCATGATATTGGGAAGTTTAGACAACGAACCGGAAAATCAATAAGCGAAGAACTAAAATCTCAATATTGTCCAAATTATAAAACTCATTATTCACATATACATGCTGCTCATACGGTTGAAGCTATAGATGAGATGGGATTAAAACTCAAAAAAGAGGAATTAAGACGATTAATTGAGATTGCATCAAGTCACCATTTGAGTAGTTTAAATAAAGATGAAAAAATAATCCAATTGGCCGATAGATATGCCTCAAGTTTGGATAGAAAAGAAAATAATGATATTTTGCCAAAAGACGAATTTATAAAAAGTGGAATCGAAACCCCTTTTTCTATGGTGGCTATTTGTAAAAGTTCGAAAACTTATTATTATCCTTTACAAAAACTTGAAGGTACTATTTCTATAAGCGATGAAAAACGATGCAACGATGAAAGAGATTATGAGAAATATTATGAAGAATTTATCGATGGAGTAAAAAAGCTAAATCTAACTTTTGAAAATTTTAATGATTTTTTAAAATTAAAA
>NZ_CEXZHP010000268.1:0-1568 GCF_982775275.1 Nitrosophilus sp. | reverse complement strand
CAACTCTGCCTGTAGCGCAGATGTGTTAGTCCCGCCAGATGAATCCGTCTTTCCTTTCATAAAAAACGTAAAAAACAACCATTCGGCCACCCAACCAGCCAAAACACCAATGATAAATAATCCCATGAATGACTCCTAATCGAAAATATACAATTTGCTTATATCAAAAATAGCAAAAGGTGAAAAATAATAAACAGGCTGATTGTCACATAAATAAGGGCTTAACATCAAATATGTAGCTAACCTTTATCAAAATTCATGATAAAAGTTAATAAAATAATCAGTATATTTGATTTTCTCACTTGGGCTCCTTGCTGATAAACGGTCGCATTAAACAGAACAACCTTCCAAAGGCTGCATCTTTCAGATTTCTGGAGCAACTTATTATCCCGATTCAATTTATTATTTTTGGTCTGAATACTTCTACTGAACAAAAAACAACCAATAACAGTTAGCCGATAATAAATACAATGAAACTACATTCAAAAATATTAAAGATTCTAGCGACACTCCTAAGCCTATGCCTTTTGGGTTTACCACAGATCACGCTGGCAAAAAATCATGTCAACAAACAAGCTGAATCATTTGATTTTCGGGTCTTTCAAAATGATCTGGATGCACTTTTGTCCAATGAAGCACTTGCGGAAGATTTAGAAAAACAATTAATCGATAGCAAAATTACGGCTGAAATTGAATCTGAAATGAAGCTTGCCATTTCTAAAGCAAAAACATCTAAGCCAAAGAAAGGCTCAAGCAAAAAACAGCATAAAGATAAAAAACCAGAATCCAGGATATCCCGTTCTGAAAAAACAGATTCCAGGAACAATCAAGATCCTAGTAAGGTCGCAGAGAATAAAGCTGCAGAGAAAAAAACAGATTCCACTAAAAAAACTCAGGAAAAACCCTACTGGGATACACTCTACGCCCTTGAATCCAGTGCAGGAAAAAGACTCTATCGCCCTAGTAATAAATCAAGAAGTTGTAAATGGACCAATACCCCCTGCGGTCATCACCAGCTTTCTATTGTTGCCTTGAAAGATATTGGTTGCACCTCGCTTAAATGCCGGTCAGCTCGCGCTGATTATAAAAAATCCCTGGCAATGAGCAAAAAACTTGAAAAAATAAATACCGAACGCCTTAAGAAATTTGGCTTTAGCAATTTACCTGATTATCAAAAATACCTGGTACACCAGCAAGGCTCAGCGGGTATCAAAATTATTCTAAAGGCGCTAAAAGGCAAGAAAACACTTTCCAAAAACATGCTTAAAATGATGGCAAATAACTCACCCTACAGCTATAAACATCTTCGCCGACAGGGCAGCCGGGGCGCTGCACGTAAATTTCTGCGCTTCTGGAAAGAAAAATGGAAGGTTAAAAGCAGCAGGCGTATCGCCAGCAGATAAATGGGCTGTTGTAGCTGAAGAAATTACTATTTGGTTTTGAAACCCGGATTGCTTGTACTGACTTTTCGGCTCATCAGCGTAAAATTATAATAACATCAGCAACGGCAAGGAATCTCTCCAGAAAGTTCTGAATAAGTAGCTCATCATCAAGACAGAAAGAGAATG
>NZ_CEXZHP010000267.1:0-1582 GCF_982775275.1 Nitrosophilus sp. | reverse complement strand
CGTCCACGCCCACGACGTCATCACCGTTGATGTCGGTCGGACAATCATCGTTGCCGCCACCGCCTTCGCAGACGATGTCAGCGCAGGTTGAGCCTTCGCCGTACCACGTGCCTGCGAAGCGCAGGCAGTCAACCTCGGACGCTTGCGCGACACACTCCGTCGTACAGCACGCTCCGAGCGCCGGACAGACATCGGTCACGATGTTGCCGATCACGTCGTCCCAGTCGCCAGCGATCCGCGCGACCTCGACCAGTTCGTTGATCGGTACGCGCTGACGAAACGTGCCGAAATGCACACCTTCGCCAATGAGCTGGCCGAGACCAATGCCGGTATTGCCGAGATCGTGATCCCGCCCGGCTCGTCGATGATCGGCAAAAGCGCGCGTGATGTCTGGATGCGCAAGACCTATGGCATCGCCATGGTTGCTCTGCATCGTGATGGCGAGACGCTGCTGGAAGGCGATGATATCCGTAACATGCCTCTGCAGGCTGGCGATACGCTGGTGGTCCATACCGCCTGGGAGGCCCTGGCCCGACTGGAAAACGACAGCGATTTTGTCGTCGTCACCACTGAATACCCACATGAGGAACTTCGCCCGCACAAGGTTGGCTGGGCGTTGCTGTTCTTCCTGATCGCCTTGTCGATGGTGCTGTTTTCCGACATCCGTCTGTCGGTGGCGCTACTGACTGGCGCTGTCGGCATGGTGCTGAGCGGCGTCCTCAAGGTCGAGGAGGCTTACAAAGCGGTTTCCTGGAAGACGGTTTTTCTGCTCGCCAGCCTGATCCCCCTGGGACTGGCGGTAGAGCAGACCGGCACGGCCAAATGGATCGCCGATCAGACACTTGCCATCGTGGGCGACATGCCTGTCTGGATCATTCAAACCGCCGTGGCTGCGCTGGCGACTTTTTTCACGCTGGTCATGTCGAATGTCGGGGCGACGGTGCTGCTGGTACCACTCGCGGTCAATATTGCACTGGGCGTGGGCGCCGATCCGGCTGTGTTCGCGCTGACCGTTGCGATCGCCACCTCCAACTCCTTCCTGATCCCCACCCATCAGGTCAATGCATTGATCATGGGACCGGCAGGTTACCGCGTACCTGATTTCGTTCGCGCCGGCAGTATCATGACTGGGCTCTTCCTGATCGTCATGATGATCGTCATGTCATTGTTGTACTAGGGAGAAAAGACCATGCAAGACTCATCGACCAGCGTCCACCCGGCAACGCCAGACACAAGAAAGAAAGAGCGAAGGAAAGATGCGCCCAAGCGCTCGATCCGCAAGGTGCTGGCAACATTCGCCATCATCGTACTGGAATCCATCGCGCTCTATTACGAAGGCACCAACCCGGAGATCGTCAGGGTCGGCATGATCCTGCTGCTGACCATCTATCTGTTTGCCTTTGAAATCGTCGATGTGGACATTGCCGCCGTCACTATCATGGTGGTGCTCGGGCTGACTGACCTCTTCGCGCCCTGGATCGGGTTGGAGAAAGGGTTGGTGCCACCGGAACATCTGTTCGACGGATTCTCCAGTAATGCGGTGATCTCGATCATCGCCGTCATGATCATCGGCGCGGGGCTG
>NZ_CEXZHP010000266.1:0-1582 GCF_982775275.1 Nitrosophilus sp. | reverse complement strand
GTCAATATAGTTTGAAATTTGATATAATCTTTTTGGATTTTAGCTTATTAAAAGTTAGAAAGTTAGAAAGTAAAAAAGTGAGAAAGTGAGTGAGGGTAAGCCGAAGGCTTAGTATTAGTAAAAAAAATAGTTGAGTGGTTAAGTGAAAGGCTGAAGGGAGAAGGGGTTAGGAGGTAAGGTGATAAGGAGGTAAGGTAGGAGGTAAGGGGGTAAGGTGATAAGGAGGTAAGGAGATAAGGGAGTTAGGTGGTAATGATCAAGATGATGAGAGAGGGCTCAATTCCAAATTCCAAATTCCCATTTACCAATGTCTAATGTCCAATGTCTAAATTAGTTAAAATGGTTAAGTAGTTGGATAGTCTAGCGGTTGAATAGTTATATAAAATGAGCGAGGTAAAAAAATATTTGAGGTGTAGATGAAAAAAAGATATCCCACAAAAAAAATTTATGTAGGTAACGTAGCTATAGGAGGGGATGCTCCTATATCGGTTCAATCTATGACTTTTTCAAAAACAAGAGATGTAAAATCTACCGTTGAGCAGATAAAAAAACTTCATTTTGCGGGATGCGATATAGTAAGAGTTGCCGTTCCGCAAATGGAAGACGCTCTTGCGTTAAAAGAGATAAAAAAAGAGATCTCTCTTCCTTTGGTTGCGGATATCCATTTTAATTATAAATTAGCTTTAATTGCCGCGGAAGTTGTTGATTGTATTAGGATAAACCCCGGGAATATCGGCAGCAAAGAGAGAATAAAAGAGGTCGTAAAAGCTTGCAAAGAAAGAGAAATACCCATTAGAATAGGAGTAAATGCCGGGAGTTTGGAAAAAGAGATAGAGGCAAAATATGGAGCGACTCCTAAAGCTATGGTTGAATCGGCCTTGTATCATATAAAGCTTTTAGAAGATTTGGATTTTACTAATATTAAAGTATCCATGAAAGCCAGTGACGTAGAAAGGACCGTAGAAGCTTACAAGATGTTAAGACCTCTTGTTGATTATCCTTTTCATTTGGGTATAACGGAAGCTGGAACTATATTTCATGCGACCATAAAAAGCGCAATCGGCATAGGATCGCTTCTTTTAGAAGGTATTGGAGATACTATTAGGGTTTCAATAACCGGTGAACTTGAAAAAGAGGTCGAGGTTGCAAAAGCCATAATAAAAGATTCCGGAAGGGCAAAAGAGGGAGTAAATATTATATCTTGTCCGACATGTGCAAGATTAGAGGCGGATCTGGTCAAAGCGGTGGAAGAAGTTGAAAAAAGAACAAAACATATTAAAAAGCCTTTAAATATTTCTGTTATGGGGTGCGTAGTAAACGCGATAGGAGAGGCAAAACACGCCGATGTAGCTATAGCTTACGGTAAAAAAAGCGGGCTTATAATGGTAAAAGGAGAAGTCGTTGCAAAACTTCCCGAAGATAAATTGGTAGAGAGATTTTTAGAAGAGGTTGAAAAAATGGCAAAAGAGGGTTGAGAATTGAACCCTCTGAAAAATTACAAATTGAGCGAAAGCTTTGCGATTTTAGTTTGAAAATTTTATGTTCGCCATTAGGCGAAAAAAGTGCACTCAACCCCGAAGGG
>NZ_CEXZHP010000265.1:0-1585 GCF_982775275.1 Nitrosophilus sp. | reverse complement strand
GATATCTTAAAAAATGGAAATATGGATAACTGTTCCATAGTCAAGTAAAAAGGAAAGAGAAGTATATGAAAGTTGAAGAATTGACAGCAAAAGTTTTAAATGAAAATCCAAGTATAGATCGCTATCAGCTTGCAATAGCGGTTGCCAAAAGAACAGATGAGCTTGAAAACGGCGCTACAAGCAAGTTGAGTGTTCATACAAAAAATATGAGATCATCAGATTTGGCATTGATGGAAATTGCCGAAGGCCTTATAGTGGTTCAAGGCTTTAAAAACGTAAAGAAGTAATCTCTTGCCGCTGAGTCAGGTAGATATAGAAAAAATCAAACATCTACATGATGTTGACTCGGCACTATCTTACCTTTTTTTACAAATTCCCCACAATGCTACTCTCCAAAAAGCGTTAGATTTTGCCATACAGGCGCATAAAGAACAGTTTAGAAAGAGTGGTGAACCTTATATAGTACACCCTATTTTGGTGGCTTCTGTTACAGCCGCCATCACCAATGATGAAACAATGGTGGTAGCAGCTCTTTTACATGATGTGGTGGAAGATACCTCCATCTCTTTAGAGGAGATAGAAAATCTTTTTGGTAAAGATGTTGCACATCTTGTTTCGGGACTTACAAAGATAGACACCATACGTGACAGCGAATTAATCCCCTCAAGTTCCAATGAGAAGCTTGTTGTTTCTGCACTTTCGTTTAGAAAAATGCTTTTGGCAAGTATAGAGGATGTACGTGTCTTGGTTGTGAAACTGTGTGACAGATTGCACAATATGCTTACTCTCGATGCTCTGCCTCCCCATAAACAAAAACGTATAGCAGAGGAGACATTGGTTGTGTATGCACCCATTGCACACCGTTTGGGGATTAGTTTTTTAAAAAATATTTTAGAAGATTTGAGTTTTGGATATCTGTTTCCTGAAGAGAAACACCGTATAGATAATTATCTTGACAAAAACTACCATGCTATAGAGATGCGTTTGAGCGAATTTAAAGATTCTGTTTCAAAAATTCTTTTACAAAATGGTTTTTGTGAAGATGATTTTGAAATTTTATCCCGTATAAAACATAAATACTCCATATATTTAAAGATGCAAAGAAAAGGTGTAAGTATTGATGAGGTGCTTGATCTTTTGGCCGTAAGAATAATAACCAAAGAGCCTATTCGGTGTTACGATGCACTTGGTTTAATCCATCTTCATTTTCGCCCTTTGGCTTCAAGATTTAAAGACTATATAGCAGTTGCCAAAGATAACGGCTACCAGACTATTCATACAACAGTTTTTCACAATACTGCCATCTTTGAGGTGCAGATAAGAACATACGAGATGCACCGCACCGCAGAGCTTGGGGTTGCTGCCCACTGGAAATACAAAAGCGGCGGCAACAATATTAAGCTTGATTGGCTTGATTGTTAGTTCTATATATCTACACCGCTTCCCTGCTTACGACAAAACAGATTTTAAAGTAATATATATACTTTTTATATTTCTAGTCATAATAAAAGGACTGGAAAGAACAAATCTTCTTCATATAATAGCAAATAAGTTTAAAACAAAAAAATGGCTTTCCCAAAAGTTA
>NZ_CEXZHP010000264.1:0-1612 GCF_982775275.1 Nitrosophilus sp. | reverse complement strand
ACACGCAGAAAGTTTTGCGGCAATTAAAGACTTAACAAGCTAATATTAGATTATTAGTGAGTTTACAAGATTAGGCGTGGCATTGACCACGCCTTTTCTTTTCTATACAAAGAATAATTATGAAAATAAAAATATTAAAGCAAACTTTTGTTAAAGGTGAATTTGCTGAAGCTGGTAAAGTTGTAGAAGCGTCTGAACAAGATGGTCATGTCTTGATTGGTGGTGGACACGCTATTGCTGTTGCTGAAGATATGAAGAAACCTGAAAATAAAGCTGTAAAAAAGAAAAGTATATTTTCACGCAAAAAAAAATAAAGGAGTCTGATTATGATGATGACTTATTTTAAACGCTGGTTTAAAATGGCAAAGAACAATCCAAAAGTATCTGCTGGTATTGTGATTGCAATTATCGTTTTATATACATTGATATTTTAATGAAATTGTCTTTTATCAAGTATGGTAAAAGAAAAATTAAAGTAGAATATGTATTATTAAAGGACTGTTTTGGTCTATACGATCCTAATTTACATACATTACAAATAGATAAAAGGTTGAAAGGTTTAAGGTTATTTAATACTTTAGTCCATGAGTTATTTCATATAATTATGAATATGGAAAATATAAATGTAAATGAGAAAGGCGAAGAACCTATTGCTGTTGCAGTAGGTGATGGTTACGAAAAAATATTCATGGCCAATCCATTTCTATTTAAAGTATTAACAAAATGTTTAAAAAAAGCAAATTAAAATGGCAATAGAATCAGATACAGAACGAGCAATATTCTTTGATACAGACGATTTTGCTAAATCAGCTACATTTGCTGATGTAAGTGCTGGTACGAGTTCAACAGTTAAAGGTATTTTCGATAAAGAATCAATAGAACAAAGTGTAGGCGAAGCTGGTATTATAGAAGAAGTTCCAGTTTTTACTTGTAAAACAAGTGATGTTTCTGCGGCAACATTTAATGATACTTTTGTTATTGATACAGTTACTTATTATATTAAAGAGATATTTCCTGATGGAACAGGAGTAACAAGATTTACATTATCAGGATAATATGGCTCACGTTAGAAAATCAATTAGAGAACACGTTGTTACAACAGTTACAAGTTTATCTACAACTGGTTCAAATGTTTATGAAACAAGATACTTTCCTTTACAGACTGGGAATCTTCCAGCTTTAATTGTTTATACTTTAGATGAAACAGTTGAAGATTATACCATAGGACAAAATACACGAACTCAATTCAGATCATTAAATTTAATTATCGAAGCACATTGTAGAGGTACAGCAAATATAGATGATACGCTTGATACGATTGCAGAAGAAGTTGAAGAAGCGATGGTAACTGATATTTCACGTGGTGGACACGCTAAAGATACAAAATTAGTTTCAACTGATATTGAATTTGATACCGCCAGTCAAAAGACAGGATTGATGAGGTTGACCTATTTAATTTCTTATAATACTGTCGAAAATGCAGTACAAACTGGAGTATAATTATGGCAAGTAATATTATTGAACTTAAAACACCTAACGGTGATGGCGTTATTGCAGTTTCAAAAGATATGGAAGAATATTATTTGAAAATGGGCTACACAAGAGTTCAAGA
>NZ_CEXZHP010000263.1:0-1666 GCF_982775275.1 Nitrosophilus sp. | reverse complement strand
CAGTTTAATTGTATCGACATCTTTATGCCGCAATGTTTGTGATCTACTTAACATCGAAGCATGAATATCAAAAACATATTTATACCTTTTTCTTTTTGCATCATAGAGGGTAAAATAGTTTATCTGTTTTGTTTGAAGCTTTTTTTCAAAAGTAAGAACAAGTCGCCCATCTTTCCAACGAAGAGATTGTAATTTTGATGAGGGTTTGATATAAATCTTTTTCTTAGTTGTTTTTGTACTGTATTGCTTTTTTTTACTTGGATTTTTTTTTGCATAAGAGGAGGATGCCAACTCTTTTGCATAAGAAGAGACATCTATATGAAGTCTCCTCCCACTTTTAACTATCCCTTTTAAAGCACTTATACGAAGGGAATCGTTCCCTTGAACCAAAGCTTTAAGATAGAGGCTTTTATAATCGTTGTAAGCACGAAACTGTTCACTTTTATAAGAAGAGTTTACAAGCTTTTGGGCTCTGTGTAATATTTGCGTATCACTAAGAGCAAAAAGCGATACCGCAAAAAACAGTAGAAAAAGGAAAGAGCGATACATTACCCTTTTATTCGCCCTCTGTAAGTTTTTTCATCAACTCTTCCACAGAGATAATCTCATTGAGTCTGTATCCGTTTGTTCCGGAGAAGAAAAGCCCTGTTTCTGTATTCCCCTCATACGCATCAGAGAGTCTGTCTGCTATACAAAAACCAACCTCTTTTGCCTCTTCACCTCTGTTACACGGTGCAACACAGTTTGATATACATTTAATGGCAGGTCCCTCCCTTTTTTCAACAAGGTGGGTAAGATGTGTTACCACCCCCTGAGCAGGGTAACCAACAGGGGATTTCATAAGTTTGATATCCTCTTTTTTTGCATCCAAAAGCACTTTTTTAAAGTTTGCGTGTGCATCACACTCATACGTACCGATAAATCGTGTACCCATCTGTACACCGCTTGCGCCAAGCTCCATCATCTGTTCTATATCGTTTTTATCCCAGATACCACCTGCAGCAATAACAGGCATACCACCCCACTCTTGTGCCTCCTCCACAACAGGTTTCACAAGATTTTCAAGCAGATACTCCTCCATTTGGCACTGCTCATAGGTAAAACCCTGATGCCCTCCCGATTTGGGACCCTCTAAAATAACAGCATCGGGAAGTCTGTTATAACGTTTCTGCCAACGGCGACAAATAATTTTAAGTGCTTTTGGAGAAGAAACAATCGGTACAAGTGCCACATCAGGGTACCCCTCTGTAAACTCCGGCATATTGGTAGGCAAACCGGCACCGGTTATAATAATATCTACACCAAGTTCACACGCATTACGTACTACATCCCCATATCCGTTAATAGCATACAAAATATTTGCTGCTAGAGGTTTGTTTCCACAAATTTTTCTAGCATTGTCTATAATAGCTTTAAAACCATCTTTGGAGTAAAAATTCTCCTCACTTAGGGGTCTGTTTGCAACAAGTTTATGAGCATACTCTTTATTTTTATAGTATCCTGTTCCAACAGAGCTTACAACTCCCAAACCACCCTCTTTGGAAACTGTACCTGCTAACTGATCCCAACTAATACCTACACCCATTCCACCTTGAACGATTGGCTTTTCTATCTCGTATTTTCCAATTTTTAAAGACTTGAAACTCATTAATGTACCTTTAGTTTT
>NZ_CEXZHP010000262.1:0-1669 GCF_982775275.1 Nitrosophilus sp. | reverse complement strand
TTCTTAATACCCTCTTTATACTTTTGGAGTAACGGGGTGGCAAAGCGGTGACGGAAACTGTTTCTTGTGTGGTCGTTACCCATATTGGTATGGTCTTGAAAATAGTGAAGTTTCTTTGTATGAAGATAGGCAAGCAACTCCTCTTTGTCAAGATGGAGGAGGGGTCGTACAAGGGTGTAGCCGTTGCGTGTTTCTACACTTTGCATACCTGCAAGCTCGACACATCCGCTCCCTTTGCAAAGCTGCATCAACATCCATTCAAGTCTGTCTCCAAGATGATGGGCGCTTAAAAGGGTGGTGTAGTTGTGTTTGGCAATAAGTGTTTCAAAAAAACGGTAGCGTATCTCACGTGCCTGTGCTTCAAAGTTTTTCTCTATTTTGGGTGCTTTATAGGTGTAGCAGGTAAGATTGTAGGTGTGTGCCAAATCTTTTGCGTGTTGCACCTCCTCTTTGCTTTGGGGGCGTACACCATAATCGACAATGGCAATATCAAAAGAGATATGGTGTTGTTGCAAAAGGTGAAAAAGTGCGCTTGAGTCAACTCCGGCAGAAAATGCCAGAAGATTTTTTGATTTTTGCAGAAGTTCAAGGGTGCTATTTTTGAGCATTGTCAACAGTAGCAGTGAGTATATCACCCACAAGTTGGGTTATTGTTGCGGTGTAGGCTTTTCCAAAAACAAGCTCTTCTGTATCATCCACTTTGTCATTTACATAGATCTCTCCATCAATTTCAGGTGCCCAAAGCAGCTCCCGTGCGGAGAGTAAAAACTGATGCTCCTGACTCTCTGCGTCAATCACAACAGATACTGTTTTGCCAACTTCTGCTTGGAGTGATTGGTGTGTCACTTCAGCAGCAATGCCACCTAAAATTTCGGCACGTTGGTTTTTGACCTCCTCCTCTATTTTGAGATCTTCCATCTCATAGGCTGTGGTGGTCTCCTCATCAGAATAGCTAAAAACATTGATACGGTCAAAACCAAATGTGCGTGCAAAGTGGCACATCTCTTCAAACATCTCCTCTGTTTCACCCGGATGCCCCACTATAAAACTTGTACGAACAAAGGAGTTGGGAAGATTTCGCATAAAATCCAAAAGTTGTATTGTTTTCTCTTTGGAAAAACCGCGTTTCATTATGCGTAGCATATCATCATTGATATGTTGAATAGGCATATCAAAATAGTTGTGAAAAATCTTGCTCTTTGCTATGTTTTGAAGCAGTTTTATGGTTGTTGTTGAGGGGTAGAGGTAAAGAATTCTTGCGCTTTTTACCCCCTCTATAAGCTCTATACGCTGGATAAGCAAAGAGAGTCCATCTTGGATATTCTGATCACGCAGGTAGGAGCTTGAATCTTGAGAAACAAAAGAAAAATCCCAATAGCCCTGCGCTACTAATGATTCTACCTCTTTTGCTATGGAGTCTAAATCACGTGAGTGTAACTTTCCTTTAAAACTTGGTATGGCACAAAAACTACACGCCTGATTACACCCCTCGGAGAGTTTGATGTAAGCATGATAGGTTGAGCCGGTAACAACACGCTCCGCCCCGTCGATGAGGTAAACTTCATCTGAAAAACGGCTTTGTCTCTCCACTAAAAGTTCATCTATTTTATCGTAGTCTCCAACACCTGTAAAAATATCTACTTCAGGGATCTGCTTTTGAAGCTCCTCT
>NZ_CEXZHP010000261.1:0-1671 GCF_982775275.1 Nitrosophilus sp. | reverse complement strand
TTAATTTACCAATTAAATGCGTTATAAAACCTGACGAAAAACTTGCAGAAGAAACTAAAAATTGCTAATTTTTCCTTAAAGATGAAGATACCTACCAGCTTATTGCCATGAGAATTCTTCATACTGCTGATATTCATATCCGTAAAAAGGGAGATGAAAGATGGCAAGCTTTAGAGAAAATCATTGGTTTATGCACTGCTTATAAGGTAGATGTTCTGGTTATAACCGGGGACATGTTTGACAAGGGGATTGACGGTGAGTCACTAAGGCCACATGTACGAAAGCTATTCGAGGACTCCAGTTTTACGACTTTGATACTCCCTGGAAATCATGATTATGAAGTGTTCGAAAGTGGGCGCTACTGGGGAAATAATGTTGAAGTAATTAATGATTACATGAATCCTTATACAACAGAAAATGTAGATTTTTGGGGTCTGCCATATGAAGAACTCAGAGAGGAGGAGGTCTTTGAAAGATTATATGACATGAATGAAAGAATGGATGACAAAAAGACGAACATTCTCATATTTCACGGTGAGCTAACAGATATCTACCAGTGGCTGAAAGGATTCGGTGATGAAGGAAATAAGCGATATATGCCTGTCAAAAGGGCATATTTTAAGGACATGAAGATAGAATATGTGCTTGCAGGACACTTTCATACAAATTTTGACGTAATAGAGCTTCCCACTGGCGGTTATTTTGTTTATCCAGGTTCTCCGGTATCAGTCACCAGCAAAGAATTAGGCAAAAGAAAAGTTAACGTCTTTGAAGTTGGTAAAGCCCCTAAAGAAGTTACACTGGATACATTTCACTATGAATACATCCAGATTGATCTGGATCCTTTTGTAGAAAAAGACCCTGTAAAATATGTTGACGAACAAATCGAAACTTTTCTTAATACTTCAGGCCCCAACTGCAACATAACGGTTCAGGTTAAAGGATACATTGATTCTTCCAGACACGCCATCACAGAGTCTGACTTTAACGAACATCTGTCCAAAGTACAGGAAAAGTACGCCTCTTTTATTTCTGCAGTTCATAACGAGACACACGATCTTTCTTACGTTCTCAACAACAATCTTTTCAAGGAATTTACCAAGCGACTAGGAGAGAAAGAGTTCGATGACGATAAAAAAAGGAAATTACTGAATATGTTATCAAAGCCATGATAGAGATGTTCAGGTGAGGATCAGAGAGTTCAGAATCTTCAGATATGGTCCGTTAAAAGATACCGGCACAATAGAACTGGGCGATTTCACCATATTATGGGGTAACAACGAGAGAGGAAAAACCCTAATCGTTGACGCACTTTTGAAGATGATCCTGAAAAATGAGCACGGAATTTTCAGCAGAATCGATAGAGTCTCTGAGTTCCCTGAAGGGTACGTCATTATCAATTACAGGGGGAAAGATTGTAAGCTTCCAGAGGAGGACAACAGTCTGACTAAAGTCATCTCTGCGGCTGATTTCCGCAACATTTTCGTTATAAGAGATAGCGATCTCACAATTTCACAAGAAAACCAGTATTACAGTGATGTCACCAGAAAGCTGATAGGTTCCAGAGTAGGAGAAATTGGCAAAATAATACAGAATCTCAACGCCATTGGAAAAGTGACGGACAGGGGTGAGTTCAGCAATAGAGCCAATGACTACAAATTGAAAGAAAGA
>NZ_CEXZHP010000260.1:0-1688 GCF_982775275.1 Nitrosophilus sp. | reverse complement strand
CGCGACCACTTAGATATTTTTTGCATTTAATAATCTCTTTGAGTGATTTGGATGATGCCCGAACAACCAAAGAATCGGCAAAGGCAAACTACAATGCGATGAGAAACCGTTTGGAAGAAGCACAATTAAAACTCAGTTATACAAAACTAAGAGCACCCATTAACGGTTCCATTTCCGATTTAAATATCCAAAAAGGGGAAAATATCACTCCTGCACTCAATGTTGCATCGATTAGTTCAACGAAAAGTATAGAGGTCCCTATAAGTGTTCCGGGTTCACTTATAAGCCATGTAAAAGAGAAACAGCAGTGTATTGTACGTTTTGATGCTTTAAAAAATAAAAAATACAAAGCGGAAGTTGTAGAGGTAAGTCATGCTTCAAGCCAAAGAACCACCACATTTCCTGTTGTGGTTCGACTTGTAAAATCTTCCAAACGGATCCACCCCGGTATGTCGGCAACGGTACAGTTTAATTTTCATAACGATGTGGGGGAAAATACATTTGTTGTTCCTTTGCACGCTTTGATGGAGGATGAAAAAGGGTTTTATCTCTATATTGTAGATAGTATTGTCAATAATGTAGGGTTGATTAAACGGCGTGATGTTACAAGGGGAGAGTTGACCACAAGCGGCGTTATTATCACCAATGGTGTCAGTAAAGGGATGTTTGTCTTGACTGCCGGTATGAGCCGTGTTCATGAAAATCAAAAAGTAAGAGTAGAGAAGTGAAAAGTTATATAGAGCTTATTTTAGAAAAAAACCGTGTAACAATGACGATTTTACTCTTTTTTATTATAGGGGGTGTTATTGCATACCATACTATGCCGCGTGCTAAAGACCCCAACTTCTCGATCCGTTCTGCGGTGGTTACAACCATTTTTGCAGGAGCAACCCCAAGCCGTATAGAATCTCTTGTTACAATCCCCATAGAGAGACAACTGCGTCAGGTTAATGAGATTAAGCATATGAAATCTGTTTCTAAAAACGGCATCTCAACCATCTATGTGGATATTGACCAAAAGTACAATAATCTGGATGGTATTTGGGATAAAATCAGAAAAAAGATAGAACAAACCGATCTGCCGCAGGAGGTAAAAAAACCAAAACTTGATGAAAACTACAATGAGGTTTTTGGAACGCTTATCAACATCATAGGGGAAGGGTTTAGTTATGCAGAACTTGAAAAGATTGCCAATGATGTTAAAGAGGAGCTTTTAAGTATAGATGATGTTGGAAATGTCAATATCATCGGTTTGCAAAAACAGCATATTTATATAGAGTTTACCAACTCCAAACTCGCAGAACTTGGACTCTCTCCCGCTGCATTGAGTAAAACAATTCAGGAGAGAAATATTATCACTCCAGGTGGCGCTATAACCATAGGACCCCAAAGACTTATACTGGAGCCTACAGGAAATATTAAAAGTGTTGAGGAGCTTGGGCAGACCATTGTTCCACTTCCGGGGCGCCGTGATGTTGTGTATCTTAAAGATATTGTCTCTATACATGAGGGGTACAGTGACCCCAAAGACCCCCTTACAAGAGCAAACGGTGAGGAGAGTCTGCTTCTTGCCATATCGGTTGCCGATGATGGCAATATTATTACACTCGGGCAGAAAATAAAAGAGAAACTTGATAGTTTGAGGGATGTATATCCTATTGGTGTAGAGTTTACTTTGGCATTTGATG
>NZ_CEXZHP010000259.1:0-1727 GCF_982775275.1 Nitrosophilus sp. | reverse complement strand
CATTTGGTATAATCTTGATCATTTTCAGCGGGATCGCCGTCGCCCGCACCAAGGAGGCCAAAGATGCAGATCGATGAATCCTGGATCTACCCCGGCACCGTCGTCATTTTGCTGATTCTCGCCTATATGCAATGGCAGATCAATGCGATCAAGAGCATGGTGATCGTCCTGATTATCCTCGCCTATATCGTCTATTCGCACGAAACGGGCCATACCCTGACCGAACTGAAGAACGCCGCCGTCGAGTCGTTCAACGAGGCGGTGCAGTAGATGCGGCCGACGATTCTGATGGCCGGCCCCTGCGTCATCGAGGACGAAGCGGGCCTGATGCGTATCGCCGAAGCGCTGGCGCGTTACGATGAAGACTCCCGTTTCGAATTCTATTTCAAAGCGAGTTTCGACAAAGCCAACCGGACCGCGCTCGACAGCTACCGCGGCCCGGGCCTCGAAGCGGGACTGCAACTGCTCGAAAAGGTGAAGGAGACTTTCGGTTACCGGATCGTCACCGACGTCCACGAGTCCTACCAGGTCGCCCCGACGGCGGAAGTGGCCGATGTCGTGCAGATCCCCGCCTTTTTGTGCCGCCAGACGGATCTGCTCGTCGCCGCGGCGAAGACCGACCGGATCGTCAACATCAAGAAGGGGCAGTTCATGAACCCCGCGGATATGCGGTATTCGGTGCTCAAGGTCCTCAAAACCCGCGGCTGTGACGAGGCAACCTACGAAAACGCCCGGAAACACGGCGTGCTTCTGACCGAACGCGGTTCGAGCTTCGGATACGGGAACATGGTCGTCGACATGCGTTCGCCCGTCGTTATGCGCCGCTTCGCCCCGGTCGTTTTCGATGCGACCCATTCGGTACAGATGCCCGGCAGCGGCGGCGGGAAGACCGGCGGGGACCGGGCGATGGTACCCTACCTGGCCAAAGCGGCCGCGGCCGTCGGCGTCGACGGTTTCTTCTTCGAGACCCATTTCGATCCCGACAGGGCGCTCAGCGACGGGCCGAACATGGTCACCCTCGACACCCTCGAAACCCTGAGCGAGACACTGCTGTGTCTGGCCGAAATCACACAAGGAAAGAAAACATGCGAATAATCGAAGGCAACCTCCAGGTCCAGGACGGAACGAAAGTGGCGATCGTCGCCGCACGCTTCAACCATCTCATCACCGACCGGCTGGTCGAAGGCGCCAAAGACGCCTATGTACGCAACGGAGGCGACGAGGCCGATCTCGATCTGGTGCTCGTACCGGGGGCGTTCGAGCTGCCGATGGTGACCGAGCGTCTGCTCGCGAGCGGCCGTTACGATGCGGTCTGCGCCCTGGGTGCGGTGATCCGCGGGGCGACGCCGCATTTCGACTACGTTTCCGCCGAAGCGACGAAAGGGATCGCGACCGTATCGCTCAAATACGGGAAGCCCGTCGCATTCGGCCTGTTGACTACGGACACGATCGAACAGGCGATCGAGCGGGCGGGGACCAAGGCCGGGAACAAGGGCTTCGAAGCGATGATGACGGTGATCGAGATGCTCGATCTCTACGGCGGGATCGAAGCGTAATGGCCACGCGTCACCATGCCCGTATGGCCGTCGTGAGTCTGCTGTATGCCTACGACCTCGGCAACGGGAGCATCGCGGATTTCAGTGACGAGATCCTCGAAGACAAGAAGATCCGCAACAAGCAGAAGGAATTCGCCATGACGCTGTTTCGCGGGGTGATGGACCATTTGG
>NZ_CEXZHP010000258.1:0-1731 GCF_982775275.1 Nitrosophilus sp. | reverse complement strand
TTTTTGTATAGTTTTTTTGAAGTGTTCCATAAGAGGTGTTGCGTGTTGCTATGCGTTTGTCTAAAATATCTAAAAGGTTTTCATTGCTAAAATCACTAAAATCTTTCAAGCTTAAATGGCGTAAATAGGAAGATGCTATCTTTTGCATCGCTTTTTTTGAAAGAGTCTGGTTATTGATAAAGTAGCGTGATTTCTCCTTTTTTATATGTTTAAAAACATTGGGTTCTTCATTCTCTATACCCGTTGCATCGGCATCTATCTCCCATGTAACACTGCTTTCACACAATGCGGCATCACAAGAGGTACCACCAAGAGAAGCCAAAACAGCTTCCATAAGAATCGATTTTCCGCTGCCGCTGGGACCTGTAAAAACAATAAGTCCGTTTTGGAAATGCAGTTCTGCTTCGTTAAAACTTAGATAATTTTTCAGGTAAAATCTCTCTATCATCTTGCTAACCTTTAGAATCTTTTTGAAAATAGTATAGAAAAAAAGAGACTCTTGCTAAAAATATTGCAAATTGATATATTTTTACACTTTGTTTGACTGTTGTATCTAAATTTTAACAAGTAAGTACTGCTGTTTTGGCATCGAGCTTTTTCCTATACTCCCTTACTTCCTGTAAGGATGCCCCCATATTTCAAAGGGCAAAGTCAGTTTTTTTTACCCACTTGTGCATATGGCATTGTGCAGACCTTTTTTTTGCAATAATTTCCACGCCTTTTTCATCATCGAAGAGACCGGTGCCGTTTCAAATTTATCTAAAGCAACCCACACTCTCTCTTCTTGCGGTAACTCCTCCAAAGTGTAAAGATGAACAGTAAGTTTGTATTTGGTATAGCTATGTTTAAAACTTCCCAAAAAATGCTCCTCTATTGGGTCGGTATTTGGAAGTACAAGCATATTATTATACATTCCGTCTTTGGAGTAGTGCATCGCTACAGCCCCATTGTGGATGTAAACTCCAAAAAACAGCTCCATGGCAATAGAGTTTGTTTTTTGTTTTTGTGTATATACCTGGGGAGAATCTTTCCCTTTGCAGCCAACACGCAACGGACAAATACCACACTGAGGGTTTGTAGGCAAACATACCATAGAGCCTACATCCATAAGTGCAAGATTATGGGCGCGTGTGTTGTGTGTGTCTAAAAAATCTTCTGCATACCTCCACACTTGCGTGTTTGTCGGGTTTATAAGTGCAAAAAATCGTTTGATAACCCTTGCGATATTTGTATCGACAACAGCAACACACTGCTCATACCCAAAACTGCAAATTGCACTTGCCGTATAGGCACCAATACCGGGAAGTTTTAACAATTCCTCTTGTGTTTGTGGCAGTCCGTCTCTTGCGTGTTGGGCGCTTAGATGAAGATTTTTGGCACGACGGTAGTACCCTAGACCGCTCCATATGCTCAAAACATCCTCAAGGGGAGCATCTGCTAAATGTTGCAGTGTCGGATACTTATGTAAAAAACGGGGATAATACTCATCTTTAACACGTCGAACCTGTGTTTGTTGCAGCATAATCTCACTCAGATATATTTTGTAAATATCTTGCGTGTTACGCCACGGCAAATCGTGTCTTCCATATTGTCTGTACCATCTTTGAAGTTGTGTATGCACTCTTTTTTTCACAAAACTTAATTCTCCCCATACCCCTTATGTAACTGCGCTTTCTTTGCAAGGACTTTGACACTCTCTGAGATATCATCACTTGTTATATGGTAGTGCTG
>NZ_CEXZHP010000257.1:0-1739 GCF_982775275.1 Nitrosophilus sp. | reverse complement strand
TTGCGATGTGTGTGGTCATGAGTGGGCAAGCGTGGAGGAAAAGGAGCATACTTGTGTGAAATGCGCCTCTAAAAATATTCACCAAGATCCGGATGTACTTGATACATGGTTTAGCTCCGCTTTATGGCCGTTTTCCACTCTTGGCTGGGGAAATGGTGATGTAGAGATGGATAGATTGTTTCAAAGTAATGATTTAAAAGAGTTTTACCCGAATTCTCTCTTGATTACAGGCTTTGATATTCTCTTTTTCTGGGTTGCCAGAATGATGATGATGGGTGAACATTTTATGGGTTCTTTGCCGTTTAAAGATATCTATTTGCATGCACTCGTGCGAGATGAACATGGGCAAAAGATGAGTAAAAGCAAGGGAAATGTCATAGATCCGCTTGATATGGTCAATGAATTCAGTGCCGATATTTTACGCTTTACCTTAGCTATTTCGGCAGCGCAGGGGCGTGATATTAGGATGAGCACGAAAAAGCTTGAGTTAAACAGAAATTTTACCAACAAGCTCTACAATGCGGCGAAATATTTGCAGATGAATGTAGAAAAGTTCCCGGATCTTGACGGTTTTTGTCTTGAAACACCGCTTGGTCGCTATATGGTGTCGCGTTTGAATCAGGCAACAAAAGAGGTACGCGCTTACTTGGATGAGTACCGTTTTAATGATGCTGCTACAACTGTTTACAGATTTATTTGGAATGAGTTTTGTGACTGGGGAATTGAGCTAAGCAAAGCGGATAAGTCAAGCATTGTTGAGCTTGGAGCTATTTTTAAAGAGTCTATGAAACTTTTGCATCCGTTCATGCCTTTTATTACGGAATATTTGTGGCATAAACTCTCAGGAACGACACTACAAGAGAGTGAATCGATTATGATAAAGCCTTTCCCGACAAAAACAAAAAAGCGAAAAAAAGATGAGGCGCGTTTTGAGATGATTATGGATGCTATTGTCTCTATTCGTCGGGCAAAAGTTCTGGTTGATATGGCAAATAGACATATTCAACAGGCTTATGTCAAAATAGATGATTTTACACAAGAAGACAAAGAGATTGCCAAGCCTTATATTGAGAAGTTGGCAAAAGTTGAAAATGTCTCCTTTACGGATGCAAAGATACCAAATGCAGTCAGTGATATCGGTCAAAAGTGTGAAGTTTTTATTCCTACTGCATCTATTGATCTCTCGGCAATTATTAACAGACTCAAAAAACAAGAGGAGAAGCTTGAAAAAGAGATTCAAAAGCTTTCGGGAATGCTGGCTAATGAGCGTTTCGTTGCAAATGCGCCCGAGGATGTTTTGGAGAAAAATCGTCAGGCACTTGCTTTGGCACAGGAGAAGCAAAATAAAGTTCGCGAGCAGTTAAAGTCACTGCTTTAGTATTTTTCTTTATATATACAATATACTCTTACAAAACCAGTTGTTAAACGGAGTGGTCATTTTCGAAATATGAATTTATCTGATATAATACAAAAAAACACAATGACCGCGCAGGTGCTGACTATGAAAAATATATTAACAGAACAGATTCTTGAGAATTACAACTGTTACAAGAATAAAATTATTAGATCGATGGAAGATTTTGCATACAGAAAAAAACGGTATGGTGTTAACTTTTCAATAGCGCTTTTTATAAGTAGTATGAAAATTAGTGAAAGTTTCGTTAAAGAGCATGTGCGAGATACTGATAAAGTTATTCAATTATCAGATAATTTTCTTGCTGTTGTATTTGATTTTGCTA
>NZ_CEXZHP010000256.1:0-1776 GCF_982775275.1 Nitrosophilus sp. | reverse complement strand
AAAAACAGAGAGCTTAAAAAGAAGATGCACGAAGAGAAACTCAGACATGAACAGTTTTTAAAAGAAAAAGAGCTTGAGGAACAGCGTGTGCATAAACTTCTTGAACTTATAGCCGCCGGTAAAGTGGCAAAAAATGTTGAAAAAGAGGTGATTCTCTCCATCTCTAACACAAAACCAAAATATATAAACGATATTATTGAGAAGAGATAGTTTGTGTGTAGAAGCTACAATTTTGGAGTCTTTAAACACAAACCTGATATAATTCCCTCACTATAATTGAAGGAATTTTTATGAAAACCCATACCCTTTTAATGCCGCTTGATATGCACCTGCATCTGCGTGATGCTCTTATGCTTGAAAATGTAGCACCCCTTTCTGCTTACAGCTTTAGCGGTGCTATTGTTATGCCAAATCTTGTGCCGCCTGTTACAACAAAAGAGGATGTTATTGCCTACAGAGACCGTATTATGGCAGCAGTACCCAATGACTACTTTGAACCTTATATGACACTTTTTTACCAAAACTACACCAAAGATTTTTTAGTAGATGTTGCAGAGGAGATAAGTGCCATTAAGCTTTACCCTGCGGGTATTACAACCAACTCAGAAGGTGGTGTGGATTCTTTTGATATAGAGCAGATGCGTGAAACACTTGAAACCATGAGCGCTTTGGAGATCCCTTTGTGTGTTCATGGGGAAACAGATGGTTTTGTGATGGATAGAGAGGCGGAGTTTATGGGTATCTATGAGATGCTTGCAAAAAACTTTCCAAATCTTAAAATTATCATGGAACATATAACAACGAAAGCGGCAGTAGATATGCTTGATAAGTATGACAACCTCTACGCCACTATAACAGTACACCATCTTTTACTGACTCTTGATGATGTTATAGGGGGTATGATGCAACCCCATCTGTTTTGCAAACCGATTGCCAAACGACCTGAAGATTTGGATGCTTTGTTGAGTATTGCCCTTGAGGCACACCCCAAAGTGATGTTTGGAAGTGATTCTGCTCCCCATCCGCAACATAAAAAAGAGTCGTGTGGCTGCGCTGCGGGTGTTTTTAGCGCGCCTATAGCATTACAGCTTTTGTGTGAGATATTTGAACAGTATGATAAACTTGAGAATTTGCAAGATTTTGTAAGTGACAATGCACAGCGTATTTATGGGATATGCCCTGAATTTAAAGAGGTGACACTAGAGAGGCGACCTTTTGTGGTACCTCAAAATTATGGGGGTGTTGTACCTATGTATGCGGGTGAAACACTCAACTGGGCTATTGAGAGTGTCGATTAAAATTTTACTCCTTGAGGATGATATACTCTTTGGGGAGACACTTGTTGATTTGCTTGAAGATGCAGGGTATGAGGTGTGTTATGTAACCAACGGATCTGATGCACTCGATGCTACCTACAAGGCAAAGTTTGATTTGTATCTTTTAGATATCAATGTGCCTTTGATTGACGGTATCTCTTTGCTTCGGGAGTTGCGTGTTGCAGAGGATGATACGCCCGCTTTTTTCCTTACTTCACATAAAGACAAAAGCAAGCTTCAAGAGGCTTTTAAGAGTGGCTGTGATGATTACCTGAGTAAACCTTTTGATAACGATGAACTTTTATTACGCATAGAAGCACTTTTTCGGCGTTTAAAAAAAGAACCTTTTATGGAGGTGGGCAAACTCTCCCACGACAAGGTTCATCAAAGGATACTCTACGATAATAAAGAGCTTGAACTTTCAAAATTATATGAGACCATTAGGCCGAGGGCCATCGCG
>NZ_CEXZHP010000255.1:0-1776 GCF_982775275.1 Nitrosophilus sp. | reverse complement strand
CTAAGGGAAGTAAAATACGGCTTGGATGATAAAGATTATCTTTATGAGGTTCATATATTAAAATAAAAAAGGATAGGGTATTGACAAAAAAGCTTTATATCGAGACTCTTGGCTGCGCTATGAACGTAAGGGATTCTGAACATATAATAGCCGAACTTAAAGATAAGGAGAATTTCGATTTAACGGACAATATAAAAGAGGCCGATCTTATACTTATTAACACCTGTTCAGTTAGAGAAAAACCGGTCCATAAGCTCTTTTCCGAGATAGGATATTTTAATAAAGTAAAAAAAGAGGGAGCTAAAATAGGCGTGTGCGGTTGCACCGCGAGTCACCTTGGAGAAGAGATCATAAAAAAGGCTCCTTATGTAAGTTTTGTTCTTGGAGCGAGAAACGTTTCTAAAATATCAAAAATAATCCACAAAGAAAAAGCGGTCGAAGTAGATATAGATTATGACGAGAGCACATACGCTTTTAGCGATTTTAGGAGTTCTTTATATAAAGCTTTTATAAATATTTCCATCGGATGCGATAAAAAATGCACCTTTTGTATAGTTCCAAATACGAGGGGAGAGGAGATCTCTATCCCTCCTGATCTTATCTTAAACGAGGTTAAAAAAGCCGTTCAAACCGGAGCAAAAGAGATATTTTTGCTGGGACAAAACGTAAATAACTATGGAAGAAGATTTTCGGGATATGATAAAAAGATAAACTTTACTCAGCTACTTAGACTTGTTAGCGAGGTTGATGGTGTTGAGAGGATTAGATTTACCTCTCCTCACCCTCTGCATATGGATGACGAGTTTTTGGAGGAGTTCGCTAACAATCCAAAAATATGCAAATCTATGCATATGCCTTTACAAAGCGGAAGCACAAAAGTATTGAGAGATATGAAAAGAGGTTATACCAAAGAGTGGTTTTTAGATAGAGCTTTTAAACTAAGAGAGATGGTAAAAGATGTTCATATCTCCACAGATATTATAGTAGGATTTCCTGGAGAGAGCGAAGAGGATTTTGAAGAGACTATGGACGTAGTAAAAAAGGTAAAATTTGAACAGATTTTTAGTTTTAAATACTCTCCAAGACCTTTAACTCCCGCAAAAGATTATAAAGACCAAGTCCCGCAAGACATAGCTAGCGATAGGCTTGAGAGACTTCAAAAGCTTCATTTTGAGATATTGGATGAGATTAGTAAAGAGGAGATGGGAAGAGTTTATAAAGTGTTTTTTGAGGAGTTAAAACCAAACGGATATGTTGCTGGAAGAAGCGACAACAACTGGATAATCAAAGTAAAAGGAAGCGAAGAGCTCCTTGGAAAGTTTGCTAACGTGAAGATAACAAAAACCGGAAGACTCTCTTTAGAAGGGGAGATTGTTTATATGAAGTAAGAAAGTGAGAAAGTTAGAGAGTGAAAAAGTTAAAAAGTGGGAATGAAATTTAGTAATTTCCAATGCCCAATTCCCCTTTACCAATATCTAATGTCCAATGTCCAATGTCAAAATTGGTTAAAATAGTTGAGTGGTTGAGTAGTTAGGTGAAAGGCTGAAGGGAGAAGGGAGAAGGGGGTAAGGGGGTAAGGTGGTAAGAGTCAAAATGATGAGAGAGGGCTCAATTCACAATTCCCAATTCCAAATTCCAAATTCCCAATCTCAAGGTAATATATGAATAAAGAGAAAAAACGCAAAATTCTCTCCGCTATTATTCCGCCTATCGGGGCATTATTGATACGTCTTATATATCTAACTTGCAAAAAAGAGTTTAAAATACCCTCTTCTT
>NZ_CEXZHP010000254.1:0-1786 GCF_982775275.1 Nitrosophilus sp. | reverse complement strand
TTCCTCTGTATTTTATAAATTTCTTTTTCTTTGAAATCAACAATCCAACAAACATTATGTGAAAACTTTTCCGACATTATAGGTGGAGAGTTTAAGATGGAAAACGGTAATTTTTTCTACTACAAATACCTCCATAAACGAGCCTTGAAAATTGAGATGCTCAATACCGCCTATGGGATTAAATCTTTTGCCATTTTACAGCTTTTAAACAAAAATAAATTTTTTAACCATAAAACACTCCTTGTTCTTGATGAACCAGAGATACATCTCCATCCAAAATGGCAACTCAAAATGGCAGAAGTTATTGTACAACTGTGTAAAAGTGGCATAAAAGTTCTTGTCAATTCCCATAGTCCATATATGATTGAAGCACTTCAGCGATACGCGAAAAAATCGCTCCCTCAATCCTCCATTAACTTTTATATTGCAGAAAACAACACAATAGCTAAAATTGACAATAGCAATGAAGCAACACTTCAAAAAGTTTTTCAAACACTTTCTGAACCATTTGAAACTTTTACACAATTTGATTTAGAGAATTTGTAAATGGCTGGAATTGAACAGCTTGTAAAACGTTACCCTTTTACAACTTTTAAAGAAACCTCTTATGATGACACAAATAAAGATTCTCTATGCCATGATACAACACAAAGAGTGTTAAACTTCGATGAAATTATCAAAAAAAAATATCCAGACCCCTACGACAGACCAAAATCTTTTGATGCCCTTTATATACAACAGCATCGTATTTATCTTATCGAATTTAAAAATCAACCACCCAAGTTCATCGACAATACAGAGGTACAACTCAAACTTCAAAAGGGAAAAGAAGAGTTAGATAAATTTTTAGCTCAAGAAAACATCCAAAAAAAAGAGTATGAGTTTATCTATTGTGTTGTCCATAAAAAAACAAAAAAAACAATTTTTGATGATTATAAAACAGGTATTAGTGAATCTGCAGTACGATTTGGGCTTGAAAAATATACACCCAAATATGCACACAAAATCATTACAAAAGATGTGGAAACACTGACAAAACATTTGGAAAAAAAAATACAAAAAAATTTAAAATGTAAGGGATACTAGGATGAAAGTTGGAGTATTTGACAGTGGTGTGGGTGGTTCAACAGTTGTCAAGTCACTCCTTGAACATCAACTCTTTGAAGAGATTATCTATTTTGGAGATACGGCGCGTGTTCCGTATGGATCTAAAGACAAAAACACCATTGTCCGCTATGCCATAGAGGCGGTGGAGTTTTTTAAAAATTTCAGTCTTGACCTTATTGTTGTTGCGTGTAACAGTGTCAGTGCCTATGCGTTAGAGGAGATGCAAGAGAGTGCTTCATGCCCCGTTGTCGGTGTTGTGGAAGCGGGTGTTTTGGCAACATCCAATGCACTTGCAACCAAAAACGAAACCATCCTTATTTTGGGAACACATGCAACTATCAACTCACAGGCGTATGAAAAAGGGTTACACAATCTTGGCTACACACACCTTCTTCCCCTTGCTACACCACTCTTTGTCCCTTTGGTGGAGGAAAATATCAAAGGGGATGTTTTAGATGCAACTCTCAAGCACTATTTTGGCTCCATTCCCCATCCCGATGCCATCATTTTAGGATGTACCCATTTTCCCCTTCTTGCAAAGGAGATTCAATCCTATTTTCACAACAACACGCAACTCATCCATTCAGGGGATGCCATTGTGGAGTATCTTCAAAACAATTTTCATCTTACAAACAGATTTAGCACCACCGCTATAGAGTTCTTTGCATCAGAAAATCCC
>NZ_CEXZHP010000253.1:0-1820 GCF_982775275.1 Nitrosophilus sp. | reverse complement strand
CCGAAGTGGTGGAAGAGTCGCTCAGCTTGCAGGATAAAGAAATTGAATTAATCATTCGTGAATACCAGCCACAACAAATGGCCATAGAAGATGTATTTTTATCGAATAATCCATCCTCGGCCTTAAAACTGGGGCAGGCAAGAGGCGCGGCGATTTGTGCCACAGTAATGCAAGGTGTCCCGGTTTATGAATACAGTGCCCGAGAAATCAAGCAGGCGGTGGTTGGCAAAGGCAATGCCGATAAATCCCAGGTTCAGCAAATGGTAAAAATATTGTTAAACCTACAAGGAAAAATACAGACAGATACGGCGGATGGGTTAGCCATTGCCCTCAGTCACGCACATGTTGGTGCGACTAAAGCTCGCTTGCAGGCAGCACTTGAAAAAATGGAATCATTATGATTGGACAATTACGCGGACTACTCATCCATAAACAGGCACCCGATTTAATGCTGGATGTGGCGGGCGTTGGTTATGAACTATTGGCATCCATTACCACTTTTATTGACTTGCCAGAACTTGATCAGGAGGTCACCCTCTTTACCCATCTGATTGTGCGTGAAGATGCCCACACACTGTATGCCTTTAGTTCACAAAAAGAGCGCGCCCTGTTTCGCACCTTGTTAAAAGTTAATGGTGTTGGTCCCAAAATGGCGCTGGCGATTGTTTCGGGAATGACAGCCGATGAGTTTGCCCATCTGGTTCATGCCAACGATGTGGCAGGCCTTACTCGTCTGCCTGGTGTTGGTAAAAAAACAGCAGAGCGTCTTATTATAGAAATGCGAGACCGCCTGCCAGAACCCGATGGCACACTGGATAGCAATCAGTCTGTGGCAAAACCCATACTAAGAAATCTTGAAGAGGAAGCTATTGCAGCGCTGCTGGCCCTAGGCTATAAACCAGCGCAAGCCAGTAAAATGGTTTCCTCCTATTCGGGCGATGATTTATCGGTAGAAGAAATTGTGCGGCAAGCGCTTAAAGCGAGCCTTAAATGAACGATCGCATCATTTCACCTGTTGCTGGTTTGGAAGATGAAATCAATGATATTGAAGAGCAGATTCGCCCCAAATATCTAAAAGATTATGTGGGACAACCCACAGTATGCGAGCAAATGGAAATCTTTATTCCTGCGGCAAAAGCACGCGGTGAAGCGCTTGATCATGTGTTGATTTTTGGCCCACCCGGCCTAGGTAAAACCACGTTATCGCATATTATTGCTAATGAGCTAAACGCCAACTTGCGCCAGACCTCTGGCCCAGTGTTGGAAAAAGCGGGTGATCTGGCAGCGCTTTTGACCAACCTTGAAGAAAATGATGTCTTGTTTGTGGATGAAATTCACCGTCTCAGTCCGGTCATTGAAGAGATTCTTTATCCGGCCATGGAGGATTTTCAGCTTGATATTATGATTGGTGAAGGTCCAGCCGCACGTTCCATCAAGCTTGATTTACCACCTTTTACGCTGGTTGGTGCCACCACCCGCGCAGGGTTGCTTACTTCTCCCCTGCGAGACCGCTTTGGTATTGTGCAACGCTTGGAGTTTTACAATGTTGAAGACCTCACTCATATCGTGAAACGGGCTGCCGGTATTATTAAGGTTGAGATTGATAGCAAGGGCGCAGAGGAAATTGCCAAACGCTCACGCGGCACTCCTCGCATAGCTAATCGATTATTACGTCGCGTGCGTGATTATGCGCAAGTAAAAAGTGACGGTAGTATTACACAGGATATCGCCGATAAAGCGCTTAATAAGCTGAATGTGGACGAACAAGGCTTCGATCACATGGATCGTCGCGTCCTGCTTGCCATTATGGAAAAATTTGA
>NZ_CEXZHP010000252.1:0-1826 GCF_982775275.1 Nitrosophilus sp. | reverse complement strand
TTTTCCATCTTTTGTTGTTACCTTATACTTGATAACAGGATGCTCCACCCCTATAGATTCGGTTACATAATCAATTTTATATTTTTTATCAAACTCTAAACGCGCTTTAATAAAATCATTTGCTCGTGCATCTGCATCTTGATAATTGGTATATAAGCATCTGATTCTTGTACATCGGCTCTTGATGTTACAAAAATAGTCGCTACACAAAAACCAAATACTAATGTAATAGAGAGACCTATAATATAGGGCCAAACTCTTCCGTTACTTTTTTTACTCACCTTTATGCCTTCTGAGATATATTTTTCTTCTGATATACATAACTATACCATAGAAAACAAAACCGTAGAAAAACAACTTCACATAAAAGATAGCCTCCTGATTGGCATCTCCCGGGTCATTTTCCAAAACAACCCCTTTTGATGTGGCGATTTGGTGTGCTATATCTATATAGCCGTTAAACATACTTCCTGCATATTTACCAACAACCTGCTCTTTTTTCGCTTTTTGCGCCAAAAGGGGAACAATGGTACCCCCGTAGTTGGTGCGCATCTCATTAAAACTCTCCCAACTATCGGCATACACAAGTGCCATTATAAATGCCTGAACGGCAGATGCAACAGGACTCAATACCTGCTTGGCATTAAAATATTTATATAAAGAGGTATCGTTTGCCATAAGGTCAACAGTAGCATCCATTTCAGAAAATACAAGTACAATAGTAGGTTCTTTCAATTTACTTAAAAGTTCCTTTTCGTAACTAACAATATTTTTGCCATCTGGAATCTCTTTAAGCATAAGTAGTCGAAGAGCAATTCCTGTTTTTTCATACAGCTCTTTCCCGAGTGTTTCTACCTCATGAGTGAAAGCATCACGGTGAACTATCTCATCTTTATATAAATATTCTGCAAAGAGTGTCGTTTGAAATACAAATGTGAGGGTGAGGGCAAAAAGCCCTCGAAGTAAAAATTTCAATGAAACTTCCTAACCAATAAAAAGATGGTTTGGAGTAACAACAGCGTAAAGTGTGTAAGCGGCCATAATAACAAGACCCCATGCAATAATTTTATCCATCTCTACACTCCTTACTTTACATCAACAAAAGCTTGTTTAGCATTATCTGTGCTAATCATCTTTATTGATTTTTCATTTTTTAACTGATAAAAGTTCTCCGCATTTGCATTTTGTACACCCATAGCATTTACCGTTAAAAACGCTAAAATACTAAGAAGTAGTACAGTTGCAATAAGCATTCCTGTTACACCGTCAAGAGCAAATACACTTCTATTTTCATTCATGTTATTCTCCTTTGCTCAAACTAATAATATAAGCAGCTGCTGCTTCTTTTTGTTTAGCGTTAAGTCTGTCAAATGCAGGCATTTTACCAATTGCACCTTTTTTACCGTGGTTGAGTACATTCACTACCATTGCAGGTGTAAACTCACGAATATTTGGAGCAACATATGCCATACCTCTACCGTCAGCACCGTGACAAGAAGAACATACACCGGCAAAAACTTCAGCACCAGCTTTATCGCTTGCCGGGAATCCGTTTGCAACGTATTGAGCTACCGCATCAATCTCAGCATCTGTAATGAGTGCACCACTGTTTGCATTAAAGAGTCCGTTTCTATCAGGCATAGGCATTTCTGTACCTAAAAGCTTGTTATTTGAACCATGCTCTACAACATATTTAACAGATTTTTCTTCTATTCTTTGATTAAGATTTGCAGCCTTTCCATCGATACCATCGGCAGCGATACCGTGACATACTTTACACTCTGCCAAGGAAACAGATTCACCCATCTCTACAAGTCTGTCACCTG
>NZ_CEXZHP010000251.1:0-1827 GCF_982775275.1 Nitrosophilus sp. | reverse complement strand
GTGCTACAACATTTTCAAGTCTCATCCAATAGGTGTGCCTGCTTTTTTTGGTTTTTCAGGTCGAATAAGGCACAGCCCATCCTCATCTTTTGCAGCAAGTAACATCCCCTCGCTCACCATCCCCATCAGTTTGGCGGGCTTGAGGTTTGCAACAACGCACACTTGCGTGTTAAGCAGTGTATCGGGTGAGTAGAACTCTTTGATACCCGCTACAACCTGACGCGGTGCATCCTCCCCCAAATCAACCTGCAGTTTTAAAAGTTTTTTACTTTTTGGTACCTCTTGCGCTTCAACAACAGTCCCCACTTTTAGTGATGTTCCAAAAAACTGTCCAATCTCAATAAGATTATCCTCTTCTTGCTCTTTTGTTTGCTCTTTTTTAGGAGGGTTTGGTTCTGCCTTTGGTGCTTCTTGCATTAAAGGCTCCTCTATACGAGGGAAGAGAGGTGGTACTTTTTGAATGCTAAAGAGTTCCAAAAGCTGTTTTTCTACAACAAATTTTTCAAAACTTGCCGTATTGATCTCAAAACTAAGCGCATCAGCTATGATACGGGTAGTTTTTGGCATAACAGGATGGAGCATAATTGCTGCTTTTGCGAGGATGTTTGCAACCAAAGCAACGGTAGCAAGCGCTTCATCCTCTTGGTTGTTTTTCATCTTTACCCACGGTTCATACTCTTGAATAGCACCGTTTCCAAGGGCAAAAAGTTTCCATAACTCATCAAGGTATCTATGTGGCTGAAGTTTTTCTATGTAGCCATCAAGTGAATCAAGTATCTCATTCATCAGTGCCAGCTCTTTGGCATGATAGGTGTGTACATCTTTACTGTCTATAACCAAATTACTGTATTTTCCACTCATACCGATAATACGGTTGAGCAGATTTCCAAGGTCATTGGAGAGTTCTGAGTTTATTCTATCTATAAAAGCTCTTTGGGAGAAATCACCATCTTGACCAAAAGGTACCTCACGCAGCATAAAATAGCGAAGATTCTCCACACCGTAGGCATCTGCAACCTCTTTGGGATGCACAACATTTCCTTTCGATTTACTCATCTTCTCACCATCTCGTGTCCACCATCCATGCGCACCGATATGCTTTGGAAGCGGAAGATCAAGGCTCATTAAAAATGCAGGCCAGTAGATGGCATGGAAGCGTAAAATATCTTTACCCACAAACTGGATATCAGCAGGCCAGTACGTCATCTTTTGCTCATCACCCCCATACCCTAACGCCGTAATATAGTTCAGCAGGGCATCAAGCCATACATACATGACATGTTTCTCATCATGGATACTTTGAGGCATCTTGACACCCCATGTAAAAGATGTACGGGTAACGGAGAGATCACGCAGTCCACCCTTTACAAAATTAACAACTTCATTAGCACGCGATTTTGGCATAATAAACTCGGGATGTTGCTCATAATAGGCAAGGAGTTTCTCTTCATAGTTTGAAAGCTTAAAAAAGTAACTCTCCTCTTTGACTACACTCGTAGTTCTGCCGCAGTCGGGACAAAATTCCCCATCAACCAATTGTGTTTCAGGGAAAAAAGTTTCACACGATACACAGTAGTGACCCTCATAAAAATCTTTATAAATATCACCTTTTGCATACATCTTTTCAAACGCTTTTTGTACCCCTTTTTTATGATCATCATCGGTAGTACGGATAAATGTATCGTAACTAATCTCAAACTCATCCCAAAGGTTTTTAAAATAATAGGTATTTAGTAGAGGTATGACAAACGGCGTTGTAAAATTTTTCAATAATATGAAACAGTTTGGCTTTATTAAAATCTCGCTGCAACTGTATGAGTTCTTCTT
>NZ_CEXZHP010000250.1:0-1880 GCF_982775275.1 Nitrosophilus sp. | reverse complement strand
GGCAATTTCTGATACGGTTAACGATAGTGAACCTATACCGATAGCTGCAAAAAGTGTTGAGAGTAATATGCCATTATGAGTATGGTGCAAGTAAAATGCTAAACTTATAGAGATAATTCCTACAAAAATATCCCAATAATCTTCAAAAAAATATTCAAATAAACTTTCTTTTTTTTCTACAGTGCTTTCTTCACTCCGAGAGGGTTGCGAATCACTCAAGTTTTATCTCCTTAAAATTAAAACTAAATTATATCAAATTTCTTTTATTTATAGCTTCACTAAACTTCCAAACTCTTTTTGCTTTTAAAACTTCTTTGTGAGAAACATCACAAATCATTAATTCTTCCTCATCTCCTAAGTGATTTAAAAGCTCTCCATTTGGTGAGATTAAAAAAGAATCTCCATAAAAATCCCAACTAACTTCTTTATCTTTATATGAGCCTATTCTGTTTGCTCTTAAAAGATAGCAGTTATGAGTAAAAGCTCTTGTTTTAGAGATAGCTTCCCATCTCTCAAAAGAACCAAAAGTTGAAACACTAGGAACTAAAACAACATCTATTTGTTTGTTATCTATAAACTCCCATAGTTTGTCAAAATGGATTTCAAATCCTGCCATAACGGCAAACTTCATATTTTTAACTTTAAAAGTTAGTGGAGATTTTAATTGTGATATTGGGTTTGCAAAAAACTTTTCTTCATTCCAATGAGAGTAGTTTATAAGAAGTTGTTGATAATAGTATGAGATGCTTTTTGGTGAAAATTTTACTATAACTTCATAAGGTTTTTTATTTTTTACTATTATCATCGGAGCAATTATCGTCATATCATAATCCCTAGCCCTCTCTTTTAGCACCTTGCTTTGGATTTTAGATGACTCATCTATCATCTCTAGTGAGAGATTTTGAAGCTCTTTAAAAAATGGGTTTAGGATGTATTCACCTAAAACTAAAACTTTCACCTCTTTTTTGTTGGCTATTCTTATATAGTTGTAGAGTTTTGTAGAGCTTAGCCCTTGAGAGTTTAGTTGTAATACTGCTATTTTCATGAGTTGTTTTTTATCTCGTTTATTTTCAGTTTTGCTTCTTCAAGCATTTTTGTAGCTTCATTTAACTCTTTTATCCCCTCTTCATAAGCTTTTACACTTTGAGCTAATGTGATTTGAGGATCAACTAGTTTTTGTAAAATTTTTCTTGCATTTTCTATCTTTTGTTCAAAACTAACTTTATTTTCCATCAAGCACCTCTTTTATATAAAAATCAAATTTTTCCAACTCAACTAAAAAAGCATCATGACCATAATCGCTATCTATATCGATATATGTATGGTTTGTATTTCCAAGAGAGTTTAAGACATCGCTTATATGCTTCATCTCAGAGTTTCTAAAAAGCATATCTTCTTTAAAAGAGATAAGCATAAGGTTTGATTCTATCTTTTTAAGTGCATCGCTTAGTGAGTCAAATCCTCTTGAAATATCATAAATATTTATCGCTTTTGTTATATACAAATATGAAAGTGGGTCAAACCATTTTGTAAAGTTATAGCCGTTATACTCTAGGTATGATTCAACTTGAAACTTGCCAAAAAGCTCATAAAGTCCGTCGGTTCTTTTGTATTCTCTACCAAATTTTCGCTCCATCGAAGCATGAGATAAAAAGCTGATGTGTCCGGCCATTCTACCTACTGCCATACCGCTTAGGCCTTGTTCTTTTATGATATCCGAGTCATAATATCCGTTTGCAAAATTGGGGTCTTTTAAGATTGCTTCTTGAGCTATTTTATTAAAAGCTATCGCCCATGGCTGAGTTGCATAAGTTGTTGCTAGTGCTATGATATTGTCTGCAAACTTAGGGTAGTGGATACCAAAATGAAGAGCTTGCATA
>NZ_CEXZHP010000249.1:0-1909 GCF_982775275.1 Nitrosophilus sp. | reverse complement strand
GAAAGGTAAAATCCATTTTATTTTCCAGAGGGTAAGTTTTTTCATTATTGAACCGTTTTATATTTTTTCTTAGTATTGTCAAGTTTTCCATCAAGATAAACTGTCGGAGTACCGCCTACTAAAAGGTTTTGTGCAACTTCCATATCG
This sequence comes from Nitrosophilus sp., assembly GCF_982775275.1. Lineage (NCBI taxonomy): Bacteria > Pseudomonadati > Campylobacterota > Epsilonproteobacteria > Nautiliales > Nitratiruptoraceae > Nitrosophilus > Nitrosophilus sp. The sequence goes on along the minus strand of NZ_CEXZHP010000249.1, from coordinate 1,762 downwards.
CTTGCAACATGCTGAAGTACTTTTTGTGATTGTATATCTTTTTGGGTAATATGTGTTCCAACTGCTTTGTTAAAGGCTGTCAAAATTTTCTTCACATCCTTTTCTCTTGGATTGAGTTTGATATTATAAAGTTTTAATACGACATCTTTTACACCTTGTGCTTCAGCCGCAGCTGCAGCTTTCACAAGTGTAACTGATGCAGGGTGAATTCTTGCTAAAGGAAGATGGTAGTAATAAATAGCAAATTTTTTAGGATCTTTTTTCATCTCTTTGATAGCGCCTGGGATGAAACCTCTGCAAAATGGACATAAGGGATCAGAAAAGAGTACAACTTTATGTTTGGCATCTGTATTACCGTAAATGAGATTCTCTTTTTTGTAATAACTTTGCTTAAAAGGTGGTTTTACCACCTCAATCATATTAACACCTGTATCCATATTGGTTAAATCTTTGGTAATCATAACACCATTGGAAAACCAAATCATTTTTTGCTTAATCTCTTTTTTTTGCCCTTTAATATGTGCTTTGACATCAACTATATAACCACTCCACCCTTTTAAATCTTTAAGGGGAACAACGGTATCAACTTTAACATCAACAGATGATAAGCGTGGATTATCATCAAATTCATCATTTAAAAAGTCCTCTATCTTTTCACTTGTTGTGGTCGCATATGCCAAACTACCTAGAAGTAGTGTTGTGCTCAATAATTTCAACATCAATGACATCCAAATCCTTTTCGTTGTTATTTTTTTCCTCATAAGAGGTATTGCATTTATTAGATTTTACATTATAACGGTTAACAATCATACTCGTAAAAACACTAAACTGTAATAAAACACCCAAAATATCGGTTAAAAAACCCGGTATTATTAAAAGTATGGCTCCAAAAAGGGTAAAGAGGTTTAAACGCTCAAACTGCTCTAAATCTATACAGTTGTAAGAAACTGCCGTCATATTCTCCACTAAAGTTTGTCGAAAGTTTACAAGTATCGATATACCAATAAAGGCACTTACAAGTATCTCGAAAAAGGTTGCCAATCCCCCTATTGCAGAAGAGATATTAACAGAAACAACAACTTCCAAAAAGAGGTACATTAAAAAATATATCATGCAAGCAGTTCCATCACTTTTGCAAAAACAGCATCTTTACTTACAGCTGTTTTTTGTGTTGATGCCCTCTCATAGATCTGTACATTACCGTTTGCAAGCTCTTTACCAACTATAACAGTGTAAGGGAAACCTATAAGTTCTGCATCTTTCATTTTAAATCCAAAGCGCTCTTTTCTATCATCAAGCATCACTTCTACACCTGCATCCTGCAACTCCTCGTAGAGTTTTTCCCCAACTGATACCTGCTCGTGATCTTTAATATTGCTTATCATCACATTCACCATATAGGGTGCTGTTGCATGTGTCCATATACAACCGTTTTGATCATGATGTTGCTCTATTGTAGCAGCAACTAAACGGCTTACACCCATTCCATATGTACCCATAATAAAAGGCTGTGTTTTTCCGTTTTCATCCAAAAATTCTGCTTTGAGTGCTTTGGAATAGGTTGTACCTAGTTTAAAGATATGCCCAACTTCAATACCTTTTTTAATTTGAATTGTTCCATTACCATCAGGTGAAGGCTTGCCTTCAAGTGTTTTAATGTCTTCACCATTTTTTAATAACAGCTCTGTATTTATTGCAAATTCAGAAGCATCACTAACAGCAATTGTATCTTCTCCATTGTCTGCCAATACGTGAAACTCTT
>NZ_CEXZHP010000248.1:0-1933 GCF_982775275.1 Nitrosophilus sp. | reverse complement strand
TTTATACAAGAGAGAGAAAGATTGATATGCTCTCTGCCGATTGGATTGAGTATAAAAAACCAGAACTTCTCCAACAACCTGAAGAGTACAACTATATTAAAAAGATGTGGATAGATTTTTTTGAGAAGATAGGAGTTTTTTGTTACAACCGTTCCAATTTGGTTCTTTCCCTCTTTAGCGGAGCAAGAAAAATCCAAATCAGTTACGGTGCAGATGAAAACAGATGTTTTGTTATTCCAAACGGTGTTGATGTTGATGGTTTAAAGGCAACGATGCACTATCGTGATTCTACGCCAAAGCCTGTAGTGACACTTATTGGGCGTGTGGTTCCCATTAAAGATATCAAAACATTTATACGGGCTATAAAGATTGCCTTGCAGGATAATCCAGATATAGAGGGTTGGATTGTGGGACCTGTTGATGAAGATTTGGAGTATTTCAATGAGTGCCAGCAGATGGCTGTTTCGTTGGGCTTAAAAGAGAAAAAGCAGGAGTTTGAAGGAAATCATGCTCTTTTGTCTCAAGAGGAACTTATCAACCATAGTGATAAAATTAAATTTTTTGGTTTTAGTAATATTAAAGAGATACTCCCAAAATCTGCACTTCAGACACTCTCATCCATTAGTGAAGGGATGCCTTTGGTTGTTCTTGAAGGGTTTGCAGCAGGTGTCCCTTGTGTGGCAACTGATGTGGGAAGTTGTCGAGACCTTATAGAGGGTGGTATCAATGAGGAGGATATCGCCATAGGAAAAGCAGGAGCCGTAACAGGTATAGCAAATCCGGGTGCATTGGCAAAGGAGTATGTTAAGCTTCTTCGTTTTGAAACGGGTGAATGGAAAAGAGCACAGAAAGCGGGATTAAAAAGGGTAGAAACTTTTTATAGACAAGAAAGCTTTTTAGCAGATTATAAAGGTATCTATACTGATGCAATGTATCAAACATGGGATGAATATATGAAGTGTGTATTTCCCTATTATGATCATAATGAAGTGCCGTTTGTGAAACGCTTTAAGAGAATGTTTCCTATTAAAGAGTTTACGACAACTCTGCATCCAAAGGAGTTATCATGGCGGGTATAGGGTTTGAACTGCGAAAAATTTTAAAAGAGGACAGAATCCTCTCTTTTACAAAAGTTTATGGATATTCTGCAATATTGAGTTCAGGTCCATGGGTTATCTCCATTGTTGCTATTTTGCTTGTTGGTTTTATTAACCTTGCCAATATGGGTGAGGTGAGCGATGCCTTTCGTTTTCAGGTTGTAGTTACCTATGCGATTGCTTTAGCATCGAGTTTAATTGTTACAGGTGTTTTACAGTTGCCCTTTACGCGTTATATAGCGGATTTGATTTTTAAAAAAAGAGAAAAAGAGATACTTCCATCCTATTTTGGTGCAATTTTTCTTGCATGGGCGCTTGGACTTCCTTTTGTTGTTCCCCTTTATTTTTGGGTTTTTGAGGGGCAGAGTATATTTTTTATTATAGGGGTGATTGCAACTTTTTTAATTTTATGTGGTGTATGGATTTCAAGTATTTTGGCAGCAAGCCTAAAATACTACAAGGGTGTTGTCTGGGCGTATCTTATCTCTTATGTAGGGATTGTTGTATTCTCCTATTTTTTTGGTACAAGTATAGAGATGTTGATTTTTATTTACTTTCTTGGCAATGCCGTTTTGTTTATTTTTTTGATGAGTTTTATTATTAAAAGTTACGGTTCTGATATTTTTTTAAAAATAGATTTTTTTCTTGAGCCCAATTTCTATGCAACACTTGGTATTGCCGGGTTAACATACAATCTTGGAGCATGGGTTGATAAATTTATTTTTTGGTATCATCCTGCAACGGGGCATACTGTTATTGGAAAACTTAATGCATCGGTTGTATATGATATGCCGATTTTTATTGCATATTTATCTGTTATACCCGGTATGGCAATC